>JBARKD010000001.1:0-7504 GCA_049800615.1 Acidobacteriaceae bacterium
GCTGAAAAGGATACGGTCTGGCGGTGGACGCTGGCTTCCGCCTCCGGAACCGTGCCGTCGTTCACCGCAACCTCGGTCGGCCGGCCCTGGACCACGAAACGATGGCTGACCTGCGACCTTGCCGGGATTCTCAGGGTCTCGGTAACCGTAGCGGTAGCGGATGAGACGGAGACGGGAACCTGCGCTTCGGCGGTGCCGCTATTTGTTACATCGACGGCGACGACATAGGCGCCCGGGAGGCTGGCCTTGTTGGGATAGACGCCTGCAATGGAAAGATCGGGAAGACCCCGATCGTGGTAAACCCAGTTCTCGAAGAACCACTTCAGATCTTTGTTGCTGGCCCGCTGCAGCACCTGCTCAAAGCCGGTACCCGCGGAATCGGAACCGGGCTGATAGGCGCGAAGGGCGCGCCCCAGCGCATCGTCTCCAGCCAGGTCGCGCAACATCCAAAAGACATAAGTGGCCTTGGTGCGGTAATAAACCGGGTCCCGGGCGCTGAGCAAAGCCTGGCGCTCCACGTCTTCGGAGAGCGAATCGGCCGGCTCGGCGAGCGAAAGCGCCGCGCGATCGTTATCCAGTTGCTGAATGGCTGTATCGCGCCCCAGCTTCTGTTCCACCCAGAGCGAGCTTATGAAGGAGGGAACACCTTCCTCAAGCCACGCGTACGGGGATTGGAAATAAATATGAGTCAGGGAATGAACAAGGACCGCGGCCAGCTTGTCCGGTTCGGTGCTCCGGACAGGGGTAAAGAGCACGCCGCCGTCTTCGAACGGTGTGTCTTCCTGCTCGGGCAGATCGACGATCTGCAAAGGGCCCCGAGGCTCGGTACCTAACCATTGTTGGAGGAACGGAGCCACGATGGTTGCCGCTGCGAGGTAGGCCTGCGCGCTTTCGACATTTTCTGTCCGGGCAAACACCTTGACTCCGTTGCCTTCGCGCGCAGTGCGATTGAGCATAAACAAGCTTGGGGAGGCAAAGCCCAGCCGGGTTGGCGGCAGGGTGCAGGTCACGATTCCAGGGACCAACGCGGCCGCAGGCAAAGAAGTTGGGGTCAGGGTGAAGGTATGCCCATCGAGCACGGCCAGGTTAGGTGCTTCGCCAAAAAACTCCGCCGTGACCTTCATGGACACAGTCGCCTGCCTTTGGCGCAGGCGGCCGGCAGCCGCCTCGGTGAAGAATTTGGCTCCGTCGCCCAGTCGCACCGGCACGGAGGCCAATGGATACCAGGCCACGTTACCCAAGCCTCTCAGGCCCACAAAGTCGTCGGCCACCCGATCCCAATCGGAGGCTTCCGCGATGTCTGCCGGTGTCCCGATTTGCTCCAGGCGGGTTGCGGAAAGCGGGGCCTTGCCTTCATAGGTCACATCCACCGCCAGGGTTTGTTGCGGAGCCAGGGGTCGGGGCAGGGAGATCACAGCCTCCTCAAGGGCCCCCGTATGGTCCATGTCGCTGTCGACCTTCATCTGGGAGAAGACGGCGGTTCCATCGGCGACGCGAACGCTGGTCCATTGGAATGCGGAAGAAATCTGCAAAGGAAGCCGGTGCAGCGGGTGATCCGAATCATTGCGCACTTGGAGGCGCGCGCGAACGGCCATCGCATGCTCCCGAGGTTGCAGATGAATATCGAGATCATAGGCCAGAAAGGCGATGGCCTGCCGTTCCGCGTCGGTTGCAGGGGCGCCCGCGCTTTCGGCGGACTTTGCCGGCTTTGTTGCCGAATCGATCGAACGGGAGAAAATGACCTTACCCGGGTGCTCCTGAGCAGGATTCTCTTGCGGCACGTCTGTTTGTTGGGCGTTCCCCGGTAAAACGAGCAGGGCAGCGGCGGCCCAGCACAAACACTTCATGAGCCCAAACCTCTAAGTTCCGTTGTTTTCGCCCGCGGGGGCCCGGATTGGCGGCCGGATTCCGCCAGGCGACGCTGGCGGGCGGCCTCGTAGAGGACGACGGCTCCCGCGGCACTGACATTCAGGGAAGCTACTCGGCCAGCCATGGGGATACGGAGCAGATGATCGCACCGGCGCCGAACCAGGTCATGCAAACCGGCTCCTTCGCGGCCCAGGACCAGAACGCAACCCAGGGAAAAATCGAACTGGTCGTAATCCATCGTGCCCCGCTCGTCCAGCCCGACCACCCACAGGTCGTGTTGCTTCAGTTCTTCGAGGGAGCGCACCAGGTTGACGACCCTGGCCACTTTTACGTGTTCGGCGGCCCCGGCAGACGCCTTGACGGCAACCGGGCTGAGGGGCGCGGAGCGCCGTTCAGTGACGATCACGCCATCGACTCCCGCGCCCTCGGCAGTGCGTAGCAGGGCGCCCAGGTTCTGCGGGTCTTCGACCCCGTCCAGGGCCAAAAACAGGCGATTCCGCTTCTCGCCCCGCAGCAGGTCATCCAGCTCCAGGAACTGCCGCTGGCGGACAATGGCCACAACTCCCTGATGAGCCTCGGTGCGGGCCAGCTTGGTGAGCTGATCGCGTGTATCCAGGCGCATTTTCACCCCCGCATCGCGGCAGGCCTGGATCAGCTTCTCCAGGCGCACATCCTGGCGTTCGCGGGCGATGCAAATGTGATCGAACTTTCGGGTTCCGGAACGCAAAGCCTCCTCGACGGGGTGGAGGCCAAACAAAATCTCCATATTTCCAGTTTAGACGGTATAAAGGGGTTACTGGTTTTGGCCGAGCTATTCCTTTATTCTTGTTACATTTGAATCTGCCCGGAGGAACATGACTCTACCCCACCGGCTCAAAAAAGTGGTGACCCGCAGCGTCTTTGGGGAAACGATTCGCGTCTCAGAGGAAGACATGCGTGCAGCTTCCCTGACTATCGCGGATTCTTCCTCCAATGAGAACGTTCTCGTCGCCCAGGGCCTCAAGCGGCACGACCCCGAGCTGCTCGATCAGCTGATTGTTCAATATCAACATCGTCTTCTTCGTTACCTTCTATATCTGACTGGCAACCGAGAGACAGCCCAGGATATTTTTCAGGAGACCTGGATGCGCGTACTGAGGCGCGGAGACCAGTTCAATGGCAAGTCTCGATTCGATACGTGGTTGTTCACCATCGCCCGTAACCTGGTGATCGATGGCCGCCGGAAGCGCACCATGAGCAGCCTGGAAGCAATGCGTGAAGGCGCCGAAGATGGCCGTACGTTCGACGTCGCGGCCGAAGGACCCTCTCCTTTCGACATGTATCAGACAAGCGAAAATGGTCAACGTGTGGCCGAGGCTTTGCTGACGCTGGAGCCGCTACATCGTGAAGTGCTGGTTCTCCGCTTCCATGAAGAGCTGTCTCTCGAAGAGATCGCAAAGGTTACTCATTCTCCCCTTTCAACCGTAAAGTCGCGTCTATACCGTGGGCTCTCAGCACTCAGGCCACGTGTGTTTGCCACTGCAACTCCGAACCCGGAGGGAGAGACACGATGAATAGGAATGCCGACGGGGGCGGGAGCCGCCGCCCCGCGGAGTTGACGCGTTCGATTGCCTGGCCGGATTACAACGCAAGCCTGAGCGTCGTGCAGAGGACTCGCCGCGCGGTGCGCGACGCGGTGATTACCGGCGAAGAGCAGCGCATGCGCACACTGCGCACGATGGGTTTCGCGCTGATTGGTTTTCTGTCTTTGTCGGTTCTTCTTGGCCCCGCGATCTGGAACGGTATCGAAGATCTCCTGGCCGGAGACCACATCCTGGAATTACACACCATGATCGCGTTTTTGATTATGATGCTTTTTCCCGCAATGCTGGCCGCGCTGTTTGCCGCCATGTGGAAAGGGAAGAGGGATTTGCAGCACGATCGCGGGGGCGTTGAAACGTTTCGTCCGAAAGAAAAATGATCAGCCAGTCACAAAGCGGGGAAAACGATTCTGCTTTTGCGGAGGAGCTTAAGCTAATCCCTCGCTGGTCGATCGTTGCCGCGGCCGCGTTGTTTGTGTTCATGCAGTATCTCTCGTGGGTGATCCTGCCCGCTCACAAGCTCAAGCCATCGACCGCTCCCTTCGGCCTGCGATTTTATTTTGCGCTTTCCTGGAGCACGCTTTCAGCTCTCTATATGCTCATGACCGGTTATGTAAGCCGGGACGCGCCGCGGCGGAACATGAGCACACGTTTGTGGGTGATCATCTGCCTGGCGTTGCCGGGTGGAATCGGGGCCGTGCTTTACTTTCTCCTGCGTTTGCCGGTAGTTGCGCTTTGTCCCTCATGCGGTACCAGCATTCACGCCGAATTTCATTTCTGTCCTCAGTGTGCGTACCAGGTTTCGGCGGCTTGCGGTAATTGCTATCGCGGCGTCCGCATTACCGATGTGTACTGCGTGCATTGCGGCCACAGCCTGGCATCGGACAACATGCCCGCGCGCCTGCGCGCCTTCCAATCCTGAGCTCGCGCTCCTATACTCATAGCCGGCACGAGGAACGCGAATCCATGGCCATGACTGCGCTGATCGTCGATGATGAACGGCTCGCGCGCGAGGAACTCAAATACCTGCTGGACTCCGCGGGCGGGGTGGAGGTGATCGCCCAGGGGGAGAACGGCATTGAGGCCGTCCACCTGATTCGTACCCATCATCCCGATGTAGTGTTTCTGGACGTACAGATGCCGGGCCTGGACGGCTTCGCCGTGCTCAAGAAACTGCTGGAGCGTGAAGAAGCCGAGCGCATGCCGCAGATCATTTTTGCCACGGCTTTCGATCAATACGCAGTGCGGGCTTTCGACGTGAACGCGATCGACTACCTGCTCAAGCCGTTTGATCGCGCGCGGGTTTTGCAGGCGCTGGAGCGGGCGCGTCAACGTTTGCAGGAGGCGCATCAGCCCGATCACGAGCGGCAGGAAAACGGTGCTTCGGCCGAGCCCGCGACCTCGGATACGCGGCTTGACGCCCTGCTTCGGCTGATGGAACAGCAACAGGGAGGGTTACGTCCCCGGAGCGGAAAGATAGTGCTGCAGGCTCATAATCGTCTTCTCCTGGTCGATCAGAAAGATATCTGCTTCGCCGCGATTGAGGAGGGGATCATCTCTGTGGTGACGCCCACCCTGGAAGGGCAGTCCAAGTGCCGAACGATCGAAGAGCTGCTGGAGTTGCTTGACCCGGCGTTATTCTGGAGAGCCCATCGTTCGTTCGTGGTGAACATCAACCATATCAAGGAAGTGGTGCCTTGGTTCAAAAGCAGCTACCAACTGCGAATGGACGACCGCAAGCAGACCGAAATCCCTGTCAGCCGCGCACAGACCCGCCGCTTGCGCGAGCTCTTCAACCTGTAATTTCAAGGGTCCATCTACTCACATCGGGAATCGAAATTGGGTACGCAAAACGCCCAGTGAGGTGAAACATGGCCAGGACCGTGGCGGAAGTCTTCATCGAAACCCTGGTGAATGCCGGAGTGAAGAGAGTTTACGGTGTCTGCGGCGATTCTCTGAACGGCCTGACCGACACCATCCGCAAAAGCAGGAAGATTGATTGGCTTCATATGCGCCATGAAGAAGTGGCTGCCTTCGCCGCCGGAGCGGAAGCTCACCTTACGGGCGAGATCGCGGTCTGCGCCGGCAGCTGCGGCCCGGGCAATCTCCATCTCATCAATGGTCTGTTTGAATGCCAGCGAAGCAGAGTTCCGGTTCTGGCGATCGCGGCGCAAATTCCCAGCCTCGAGCTGGGCAGCGGCTACTTTCAGGAGACACGCCCCGACCACCTGTTTCAGGATTGCAGCCACTACTGCGAAATGATTTCGCAGGCGGACCAGATGCCGCGCGTGCTGGGAATCGCCATGCGGACGGCCATTGCCCGGCGAGGAGTTGCTGTAGTCATCATCCCTGGAGATGTGGCTCTGCGCGAGTGCTCCGGCAGTGCGCTAACCCTGGGCCTGGAAGGATCGGCCCCGGTGCTGCGTCCCTCGGACGACGAGTTGAAGCGCGCCGCCGAGATGCTTAACAGCGCGCAAAAAGTGACCATCCTTGGAGGGGCGGGCTGCGAGGGCGCGCACGCAGAGCTGATTGCGGTTGCGGAACAATTGAAGGCGCCTATTGTCCACGCCATGCGGGGTAAGGAATTCATCGAGTATGACAATCCCTATGACGTAGGCATGACCGGGCTGCTCGGCTTCGCATCCGGCTATCACGCCATGATGAATTGCGACGCTCTCCTTATGTTGGGGACCGATTTCCCCTATCAACAGTTCTATCCCAAGAGCGCGAAGATTTTGCAGGTCGACCGGCTGGGGGAACAGATCGGACGCCGCACTCGAGTTGACCTTGGCTTGATCGGCAACGTGAAAGACACGCTGGAGGCGCTGAATCCACTGCTTAAAAACAAAGCAGACCGCTCGTATCTCGATATTTGTTTAGGAAACTACAAGAATGCGCGCAAGGGACTGGACGATCTCGCTGTGAGTGAACCCGGTCGCACACCGATTCATCCACAATATGTGGTGAAAGTGGTAGATGACCTGGCGGCCAGCGATGCCGTTTTCTCGTGTGATGTGGGCACGCCGACGGTCTGGGCAGCCCGCTATCTCCACATGAACGGCAAGCGCCGGCTTCTCGGCTCTTTTACGCATGGCTCGATGGCGAACGCGCTTCCCCAGGCGATTGGGGTGCAAGCCAGTCACCCCGGCAGACAGGTCATTTCCCTTTCGGGAGACGGCGGTTTGGCGATGCTGCTGGGCGATCTCCTGACTCTGCGTCAGCTCAATTTGCCGGTGAAGGTGGTGGTCTTTAACAACGGCACTCTCGGCTTTGTAGAGTTGGAGATGAAAGCGGCGGGATTCGTCGATTACGGCACCGAGCTGGTAAATCCGGATTTCGCAAAACTCGCCGAGTCCGCGGGTATTTTTGGCATCCGCGTAGAGAAGCCGGAAGACCTAGCCCCGGCGGTGACCAGGGCGCTGGGCCATGACGGACCCGCGCTGCTCGACGTGGTGGTCAACCGGCAGGAGTTGTCGATGCCGCCCACGATCACTTTCGATCAGGCTCTCGGCTTCAGCCTGTATATGATTCGCGCCGTGTTAAGCGGGCGCGGCGATGAAGTCATAGACTTAGCGAAAACCAATTTGCTTCGCTGATCAGCTTTGCGATGTGTTCCATCAGCAGTTGCTCTTCATGGAAGCGCCGCCTCCCCTTTGTCATCCCGAGCAAGTGACTTGCCTGTGGCAAGTTAAGGGAGGAATGAACGGAGACCCAACGGCCGGACCTGCGACAGAATTGTCGTCCCGACCGAAACGAACCCGGATTTCCCGCCACGCTGCGCCGGACACGTCCACGTGTGCGCCTTTCCTTAAAGAAAGGCGCATGAAGCTCGCCAACGCCGCTAACCTCAACGGGAAATCCGGGGTACCCGGATTCCCGTTACTCTGCACTGGAAACGTCCACGTATGCGCCTTTCCGTTGAAGAAAGGCGCATGAAGCTCGCCAACGCCACCAACCTCAACGGGAAATCTGGGGTAGCGAAGTGGAGGGACCTGCGGTTTTCTTTCCCTCCAATCCGATTTTGTTCATTAGGAGCGAAGCCGAGGGATCTGCAG
>JBARKD010000002.1:0-6251 GCA_049800615.1 Acidobacteriaceae bacterium
TGTGGCTGCAGGCAAAATGCGTCTGCCGGAGGTTCCTCTCGATGCGGACGAGCTGTGGAAGATCAAGACTGGAAGAGTCGAGGGAAGCGATGCGATTGCAGCTCTCCTCCAGGATCGGAATGAAGGAGATTTATGCATTGCGAGCGAGCGACAGCCTGCAGTTGGCGGCAGCTCTCACGTGGTGTCAGCAACTGCCTGCTCGACGAAAATTCATTTCCGGCGATCAACGTCTTTGTGACGCTGCCGATGCTGCGGGATTTACTGTCATTGCCGTAGCACGGTCCGGATCCTAGGCTCTGGCCGGCAAGTGGGGCAACAGTCCCGCTGTCAGGATTCCGGCCGGGGTTAGCAGGCTTCGCAACTCGCCGTAGATGAGGTTGTGGATGTGCCCGAGGAGGGCGGCTGCATCGTGATCGAGCCGCTGCGGCAGAAACCTTACTGGCGAGATGGAAATAGGTATTGGACGGCGGCGCGTCTTAAAAAGCGGCCATCATGCGTAGCCGCCCGGTCAGGCGGGCCCGCCTGTCAGGCAGCAGGGGCAGTCAGCAGTACATCGATGGCCGGGGGCAGCACGATCTCGGGCAGTTCTCCATACGCACAACGCCCCTTTGCCACTTCGAAAAGCACCCGGTTGAGAGTGTCTTCCGTCCGCGTTGAGCTAACGTGCAGCTTCTTGGCCGCCTGCATCGCTGTCGCGGCTAACAGAAAGCGGTTCTCGATTTTTCGTCCGGCTTCGTAAACCAATTCAGATCGCATCTTGCCTCTTTTCCCGGTGATGGAGCGTGGGCAACCTGGAAGCCGGGCTCGCGCTTGACGGCCTGCGGCATTCTCTCTTAATCACAACTTTCAGCTCAGGCGGGTTCGGCAAGTCAGAGGAGAGCCGAAGATCGAACGAGATGAATTACCGATCCTTCTTCCCTGAGCATACGCTGCTATAGGGGATTCTCCTAATTTAATCCGGTGTAACCACCGGGTGAGCATGATTAAACACGTTGCTGCACATTGCATCCTATCTCTCGCACGGTAAGAGCGCTGTCCCATCACAGGCCGGTCCCGGAGATGCCGGAAACCCCGGAGCCGCTGCGTCTAACCAGGGAGCGCCGGCACATCCAACCGTGGCTTCCGGGACCCGTAGAATGACTCGAAAGGACGAAAATCCGGCAATGACGTCCCGGCAACAGTTCTCTCCACTGTGCGATGTGCACCACACCGCCATGCTGCGCATGATGCAGCTCGAGGATGGTGAAGCAACCAGCTCCTACCATGCCTGCGAACGGCGCGATTGCAAACGGGTGTTCCGCGATTCCGTAGGCTATTCGGATTTACTCGAAGACGCGTTCGATGAATCGCGCACGTCTCTCCAGACATGTCCGCACTGCGGGTCCGCGCTCTATCTCGCGGAGGTGGATCACGCTCGAAAGGTCGAGACTTGGGAGTGCCCGCAGACTAGTTGCGATTTCTCGCAAGAATTTCCATCGCCCTCGGGGCGATAATATTTTTCGGCAAATTCCCATGGGCGCGGGCCCTCGACCGAATCAGGCTGTGTCCCATTTCAAGCCATGTTTTGCAGTTTACGGACGCTCTGGCCAGGAATGCCTGGGGTAGCGACGCATCAATTCGCGGCGCACTTGCGGATATAAGCGCTCCCAGAAGCCCGCCAGATCCGTCGTGGTCTGCAACGCCCGCTGATTCGGCGCCAGCAGGTGGACCACCACCGGCGTATGCTCCCTTCCGATGCGCGGCGTCTCGCGCATGCCGAAAAAATCCTGCAGGCGAGAGGCGATCCACGGCGGCTTCCCTGCTTCGTAGTGAACCTTGGTCTGGCGTCCGCTGGGCAAGCGGATGCGCGAGGGAGCAAGATCATTGAGCCGCGGCAGCTTGCGCTCCATCATGGGCACAAAATCGGCGGCCGCGCTCTTCAGCTCGGCAAAGCTGCGCAGTCCCTGGCACAGATCGCGCAGCAACTGCGGAATATCCGGCTTCGGAAAACCGGCAAACGCAACCCGGGCCAGGAATTCCTCCAGCACATCTTTGTCCACGAAGCGGGAGATGCCGGCTTCGTGGGCCTCGCGCGCGAGCAGGTTCGAGGCGGCCTCTGCATCGGGCCCGGCGCCGCGCGATTCCTGGATCACCAGTTCGTCGTACAGGAGCGCACTTACCGCTTCTACCCGTTCGGCGGCGCGGTTCCACTCCACCGCAGTGTGCTCGCGCACCCGGTCCGGGAATAAGTCGATCAGCCACTCGGGCTCGATGCGCGCCGTCATCCGTATCAGTGGAAGTGGCTTGTCCTTGCGGTCCTCCGCATCCACTGCCGTAAGGAACTCGTAGCGCGGAGGGTCTCCGGCAATTTCGGCGGATCCGCCCGCCGAGAGCAGCACCTGGTTCCCGGCACGGCGGCGCGCGACGCGATCGGGAAAGCCCTCCAGCACCGACATCAGCAAGGCATCGTCATCGTGCCTGGCCTGCCGCGCCGGCCTTGCGATTCTGCGCAGTTGTTCGACCTGCTGCCGCGTTCGCGGGTCCAGCTCCGCATCCATGGCCGCCAGCAGGTCGTTTTTCTCCGTTTTGTCTATACGAACCCCCGAACCCAGCAGCGCCGCGGCTATGCAGCCGTCCTCGCCAACTCCACGCTCCTTGGCCGCTGCGATAATTCGTGACAGCCGCGGATGCAAAGGATAGCGCGCCAGCTCGGCAACCCGCGCTCCCGCTGCCCCGAGGCGGTCGAGCAGCAACTCCGCGGCTTCTATCGCTGTCTGCGGCGGCACATCCAGCCATTCGATGTCGGCAATCTTCATGGCGCGGAGAGCCAGGCAGAGCTGGGAGAGGTCGCTGCGCACGATCTCCGGAGGGTCGTGCTCGGGCCGCTGGCGATAGTCTTCGATGCTGTAAAGGCGCAGCGCGCGACCAGGTCCGGTGCGTCCTGCGCGGCCCGCGCGCTGCTGGGCCGATGCTTTACTGATGCGCCTCACCTCCAGGACCGGCAGGCCGGTCCAATGGGAATACGCCGCCATGCGCACCAGGCCAGTGTCGATCACCGCGCGTACGCCCTCGACGGTCACCGAGCTTTCTGCCACATTCGTTGCCAGAATGACCTTGCGCTGCGCCGCCGGCGCGATGGCGCGGTCCTGTTCGGCCGGGGGCAGGTCGCCATAGAGCGGCAGCACCAGCAAATTAGCTCGCCGTGCGATCGACTGGCTTTCGCGCATGGCTCGCCGGATTTCCGCAGTCCCGGGGAGGAAGGCCAGGATGTCGCCTGCGGGATCCTCGTTAACCAGGAGCTCGATGGCGTCGGCCACCTGGGCCTCCGGCATTTTCGCCGAGTAGGGCAGATGGATGATGTCGAGGTCGTAGAGCCGTCCCTCGGAGCGCAGGATCGGACAACCGCGGAGATAGTCCGCGACGCGGGCGACGTCGAGGGTCGCCGACATCACCAGGATGCGTAGCTCCGGGCGCGTGTGCTGCAGGCGCTTCAACAACGCGATCGCCAGATCGGTGTCGAGGTGACGTTCGTGGAACTCGTCCAGGATTACGGCGTCGACGCCCCGCAGATTTGGGTCGGAAAGCAGGCGCCGGGTGAGGACTCCTTCGGTGACAAATCGCAACCTGGTGCGCGGGCCGGTTACTTCTTCGAAGCGCACCTGGTAGCCGACGGTCTGGCCTATCGGCTCGCCCATCTCCTGGGCTACACGGCGGGCGGCGAGACGGGCCGCTATGCGGCGCGGTTCCAGTACTATTACTTCGCCGCGCACGGTTCCCAGCAGCGCCGGCGGTACCCGTGTCGTCTTGCCCGCGCCCGGCGGGGCTTCAATCACAAGGTTTGGAGAGCGCTGCAGGGAGTCGATGATCTCCGGCACGATCGCGTCCACCGGAAGAGCGGATTTCGCTTTCACTCGGTTTCATCGGAACATGGGCGGAGGCCGGCGTCAAACCTCCGCTGCGCTTCGTTTCACCCAATCCCAACTTGCCCCTCCCACTCCTCAGGACTAAACTCCTCCCCATGACTTACACCATGCCTCGGGCTCTCAAGTTTGCCGCCGCGGCCATCCTGCTTGCGCTGACGGCCGCTCATGTCCATGCACAGGACTGGGCCAAGACCCGCATCGAAGCATCTCCCCGGCATCGCGAATACATATCGCTCAAACACGGCGACCGCACGGTGCAGGCTTTGGTCGTGTATCCCGAGAGCAAACGCAAGACCCCTGTCGTCGTCCTTATCCACGAGATCTTCGGGCTGAGCGATTGGGCCAAGCTGATGGCCGACGAGATCGCCGCGCAGGGCTACATCGTCATCGCTCCGGACATGCTCTCCGGCTACGGACCCAACGGCGGCGGCACCAGCGAATTCTCCGGTCAGGATACCGTCATGAAAGCCGTCTCCGGGCTGAGCCCCGATGGCGTGAACGCCGATCTCGATGCGGCCGCCGACTACGGCAAAAAACTACCCGCATCCAACGGCAAACTTGCGGTCGTCGGCTTTTGCTGGGGCGGATTCCGGTCCTTCGCCTTTGCCGCCCATCGCAAGGACCTCTCCGCCGCGTTCGTCTTCTACGGCGGCGCTCCCCCGGACGTGACCACCATCGTCGCGC
Organism: Acidobacteriaceae bacterium; assembly: GCA_049800615.1. GTDB lineage: Bacteria > Acidobacteriota > Terriglobia > Terriglobales > Acidobacteriaceae > PALSA-350. Next base: position 4,587 of record JBARKD010000002.1, read on the forward strand.
CGGTCTACGGTTTCTATGCAGGCAACGACGCCCGTATCGACGCCACCCTACCCGCCACCGTCGACGCCATGAAAGCCGCGGGCAAGAAGTACGACCCGGTCACCTATGATGGCGCGGGCCACGGGTTTATGCGCGCCGGAGAAGATCCCAACAACACCGTCGAGGGCAACAAGACCGCGCGCGAGCAGGGCTTCGATCGCCTGACAAAACTTCTCAAAGGGATGTAACGCAAAAAGGACCCACATGCCAAAGGTCGTCTCCGTCGAGGCGCGTACTGTCCACATTCCGCTCGAAAAGGCCACCGCCTTTGCCCGCCGCAAAGTCACTTCGCGGGATTACAGCCTGGTTAAGATCCGCACCGATGACGGCATCGAAGGCATCGGGCACTGCTATGCCGGCCACTCCGGGGGCAACGTTGTCACCACCGCGGTCCGCGAGATGCTGGCGCCCATGCTGATCGGCGCCGATCCCCATTCCACCGAGCTGCAGTGGAAGAATATGTATCAGGAAGTGTTACTGCATGGGCGCGTCGGCTCGGTGATGCGCGCCCTCAGTATTCTCGATACCGCGCTGTGGGACCGGAATGCCCGGGCCGCGAATCTGCCCCTGCACAGGTACCTTGGCTCCGCCTGCGACGGAGACATGGTGCCCGCCTATGCCAGCGGCGGCTACTATCTCGACGGAAAAACACCGGAAATGCTGGGCGAGGAATTAGCCGGCTACGTGACCATGGGTTTCGACGCCGTGAAGATGAAGGTCGGGCGGGGCGATCTGAAGGTTGAGGAAGCGAGGATCAAAGCAGCGCGCGACGCCATCGGGCCCGATGTGCTGCTCATGCTCGATGCCAACAACGCCTGGTCGGATGTGCCGACAGCGCTGCGCTTCATGGAGCGCTACGCGCCGTACGATCCTTACTGGATTGAAGAGCCGTTCAGCCCCGACCAGATCGAGAACCACGCCAGGCTGGCCGCCGCCATCAGCATTCCTGTGGCTACCGGCGAAATTGAGGCGGGGCGCTGGCGCTTCAAGGAACTCCTGGACAAAGAGGCAGCGTCGATTCTGCAGCCTGATGCGCTGGTGTGCGGGGGGATCACGGAGTTTCGCCGCGTGGCTGCCCTGGCCGATTGCTATGGGGTCACGGTATGCCCGCATTGGTTCGCGGATGTGCACGTGCACCTGGTGGCGGCCTCACCCAACGGGCAGTTCGTCGAATATTTTCCCGGCAGCAAGATCTTCAATTTCTGCGAGCTCATCGACCATCAGCTGCAGGTGCGGCCTGGGGGCCTGGCCCTGCCGGATCGTCCGGGTCTCGGGTATATGTTCGATGAGAAGGCTATCGCGCGGTTTCACGCGGATGCCTGGCAATGATGCCGGTGGAGTGACAGGAGCGATTCGATGGATCTAGGTCTGAAAGCAAAGACCGCATTAGTCCTGGGCGGCGGCGGCGGCCTGGGCCGCGCGATTGCCCAATCGCTTGCCGGCGAAGGCGCCCAGGTGGCCATAGCCGGACGTCATGCGGAATCGGTTCACGGCACCCAGGCGGCCATCAGCGGCAAGACATTGGCCCTCGAGTGGGACATCTCCGACCTCTCGCAGATCGATCCCCAGATCACAAAAATCGAGAAAGAGCTGGGCCCGGTCGATATTCTGGTGAACAATACCGGC
>JBARKD010000003.1:0-6684 GCA_049800615.1 Acidobacteriaceae bacterium
CCCTCAGCCCGCGCTCGCGCGCAGCCTTCTCCATCGTCAAGAGATCAGCGATTCTGGTTTCCATCCGAGAATCTTCTTTGTCGATCTAATACGATTCGTCGTCCCGGAAGGAGCTCTCCGGCGAAGAGAGGTCGGCAGCGGGATCCGGATACAACAGCTCGGTGAAGCGAGGATCTTCGGCCAAATTGTGAAAGTCGGAATCATTGCGCGCCTGGTAACGCAGGCTGGCATTCAGGCGCAGCGCTTCATCGAGATGCTTGAGAGAGTCCTCCACGTGCCCGGTAAGACAATCGAGCGCGGCCAGCCCGTAGATGACGAAATCAGTCTTCGGCGCCTGTTTGAGCAGTTTATCGATATGCTCGCGCGCCGTCACATAGTCGCCAACATTCATCAGAGAGACCGCGTAGTCGTAGTGCTCTTCCACACTCTTGAACTGGGTAGTGGTTGAGCGTTCCAGGTGCTGGTTGCAGATGCTGAGATGGATGGCGGCCCGGTCGGTCAGCTCCTTGCTGGGACCGGCAAGCACCTTTTGAAATAATGGTTTCGCCTTCTCAAACTTGTGTTCCTGTAAGGCGCGCAGCCCGGCTTCATAATTCTGCAGGGCCTGAGTGACGCGCGGATCCTCCGCGATCGCTGCTTTCTTAGGGGTAGCCTTCTGAGCCATGTGAAGAATTTTTCCTGTGCTCGTCGTAATGGGGACTCCTTAAGCTCTTGAAACTTTAAGAGCCAATCCAAGTATCACTCAAATCGCGGGTTTAGGGCAATTCGGCGCAGTACTGGGTGGTGGCTACCCAGTCTGTTAACCGAGTTGCGCGTGCCGGGGAGATAGGCGATACACCGCGATCGTCGATTCTACACGCGCGTACAACTTTGCGTTTGCGAGTTCCGCTACGCGCGTGGTGGAGCTGCCTTCAGAGTCACTGAGCATCCCAAAACAGGAAGCTACGGTTCACGATACGCCCATCAGTGTGGGCGAAATCGTTGTGTTCATCGCTACGCGAAGATTAGTTTGCAGAAAGAGTCAAGCAATCGCGGCAGGGGCTGAGAGGAAAAAAGATGAGTGCAATGCGTTACAGCAATCCCAAGATCTGGTTCACGGCGTTTCTACTGCTCATTTTCAGTGCCGGATGCGGCGACTATGACAAGTCCGGGACCAACCCGACTGTAACCGCGCCTACCGTGAGTTCTGTGGCGCCTCTGAAAGCTGCCAGCGGTGCCTGCCCCAACACAATCGTCACTGCAGCCTTCGCGGTGGCGATGAATCCTGCAACTATCAGTGGCACAACCTTTACGTTGACAGGGCCCGGTACTACACCGGTGGCAGGAGTAGTTACTTACGCCGCCTCCGGCAACACGGCCACTTTTACGCCGTCAAGTGCTCTGGCGCTGAGTACGGTTTATACCGCCGCGATTACAACCGGCGCCACCGATGTGTACGGCATTGCGCTGGCGGCTGACTTTGTGTGGACCTTCACGACGGGCAGCAACCCATGCGCCGCGCCAGCGGTGATCTCCGAAATCCCCGGCAGCGGTGCGGTCGGCGTCTGCCCCGCCACGGTAGTGACCGCCACCTTCAGCCGGGCGATGAATCCTGCCACGATCAATGCCACAACATTTACTTTGACCGGGCCAGGCACTACGCCTGTGACGGGAGCGGTCACCTACGCTGGGTCAACCGCAACTTTTGCACCAGCAAGCGCTCTCGTATTGAACACGGTTTATACGGCGACAATAACGACCGGTGTGCAAGACACCTTTGGCAACGCATTAGCCAGTAAGTTCGCGTGGAGCTTTACCACAAGCGTCACAGCATGCGCTCCGCCCACCGTGATTTCGAAAGCTCCTCCTATTGGCTCCAGTGGCATCTGTCCCAACACTTTGGTGACGGCAACATTCACCGAAGCGATGCAGCCCTCTACGATCAATAGCACCACCTTTACCTTGACCGGTCCGGGCAGCACTCCCGTGGCAGGAGCCGTCGCCTATGTTGTGTCCAGCGACGTCGCGACCTTCACCCCAACCAACCCCCTCGCACTGGACACTCTCTACACCGCCACCATCACGACAGGAGCCCAGGATCTCTCTGGCGATCCACTGGCGACCGACTATGTATGGACCTTCACCACATCTGCCACGGCGTGTCAGGCCACGGTGCCATTGGGATCGAGCTGCAGTTTCGGAGGCCTGGGGGGCTCCACGCTCACCAACGGCGGAGACACCATCGTTACCGGGGAGGTCGGTACGTCGCCTGGGAGTGCGATTACTGGATTTCCGCCGGGCACAGCGACCGCATTCGACGCGGGCAATGCGGCCGCCGCCACGGCCCAGGGTGACTTGACCACAGCGTATAACTACGCTGCAGCCGCACCAGGAGGTGCCGTCCTCCCCGCAGATATCGGAGGCGAAACGCTCGCCCCCGGCGTTTATAAGACGACGAGCGCCCAGCCCTCGCTGGAAATAACCGGGAACCTTACCCTCAGCGGCGACGGCGTCTACATCTTCCAGATTGTGTCCACGCTGACGACGGCAGCTAACAACAGCGATGTCATTTTAAGCGGCGGCGCCACGGCTCAAGACGTGTTCTGGCAGGTCGGCAGTTCGGCAACGCTTGGAACGACCACAACATTTGCCGGAACCATTATGGCTCAGGCGTCGGTCTCGCTTGACACCGGCGCGACGCTGAACGGCCGAGCGCTGGCCCGGACCGGCGCAGTCACATTGCTCGACAATCTGGTGAATGTACCTCCCTGTCCAGGTCCATGAGGCATGCGGCAGTGAGATCAGTGTGAGGCTGGTCCACTACCGGGCAGGCTGGAAAAGAATCGGTTCACGTTATTGAAGTTCGGAGGAATTTTCGCATGTCATCTCAATCAAAGCGCCGTCCTGGCCGGGTTTTATCAACGCTGTTGGCAATGACAGCTATCCTGTGTACATGTGCCACGATCGCGGAAGCACAGGATCAGGCCGCTCCCAAATGGGAGCTTTTCGGCGGATACTCTTTCGTCTATCCCGGCGCCGACGTGCATGGCCTGCTTCCCGGTGGGTTGCTTCCAGTAAACAGCCCCTTGGAATCGAACCCCCGGGGCGCCGGCGCCAGTGTCACCTACAACTTTAGCCGGTGGTTCGGATTAACCGGTGACGTCAGCGGGGATTTGAGCAGCGGTGAGTCCGGTGTGGCCATGCGAATTGACGATGCGGAATTCTTCAATCTTTCTGCAGGACCCAAGATAACTTTTCGCACGCACCATTTTTCCCCGTTTCTTGAAGCTCTAGTGGGCGAGCATCGCCTGGCGTCCGAAGTCTTCGGAAGCGATTACGAAGTCGGCTTCATGGCGGGTGGCGGTCTCGATCTGAAATTGAGCAGGCACTTCCTCTTGCGTTTGATCAGAGCCGATTACGTGTTCTCGAATCACCAGTATGGTCCGTCGTCTGTCGTTCCCTCCACCGATGTGCGAGGGGTAAGACTGCAAAGCGGCCTGGTATTTACGTGGGGGAGCAAACATCCCGTAACCAGCCCGAGCGCGGCTTGCTCGGTAAATCCCTTCGAGGTTTTTGCCGGCGAGCACGTCACCGCGACCGCCATTGGATCTAATTTCAATCCGAAGCGTACCGTTGTATATGACTGGAGTGGCCCCGGAGTGAATCATGGGGAGAATGGCTCTTCCACTCAGATTGATACCACCAGGGTGCAGACAGGCTCATCCCAGGTCACAGCCAGCTTGAGCGATGGCAGCCAGAATGGCGTTGCTTCCTGCAGTGCCAGCTTTATGGTGAAAGCGCCGCATCCGCCCGTAATTTCCTGCGCGCCGGATCCGGCGAGCGTTCCGATGGGCGGCACTTCAACCATCATTTCAACTGCCAGCAGCCCCGATGGCCGCGCGCTGACTTATAGCTACACCACGAGCGCGGGCAACATTACCGGCAATACCTCCACTGCAAGCCTCGACACGAGGGACGCTCAGCCCGGGACAATTACGGTCACATGCAATGTGGGCGATGACCGCAATCCCTCGCTCCTGGCTTCTTCCTCAACTACCGTGAACCTGCAAGCCTCGCAACCACCCCCAGCTCCCGATGTAACTCTGATCGAGAAAAGGCTTGCCCTTCATAGCGTTTATTTTGCAACTGCGAAGCCTACACTCGAGAATCCAGAAGCCGGTCTGCTTACCAGCCAGGAGGAAACTCTCAGCGCCCTCGCCAGTGATTTCCTGACCTATCTTCAAAGCAAGCCCGATGCCCGCTTGACTCTTGAAGGCCATGCCGACCCACGTGGATCGGTGGAGTACAACCAGGGACTTTCCGAGCGGCGTGTAGACCGCGTTAAGCGCTTCCTGGCCGATCGGGGTATTCCTGCCGCTAACATTCGGACAGAGGCATTCGGCGAGCAACAAAACCTGACCGACGCCCAAGTGAAGGCCGCGGTTGAACGCAACCCTGAGTTGAGCGCGGAAGATCGGCAGAGGGTGCTCGATAATATGAGAACGATCATTCTGGCCAGCAATCGCCGGGTCGACATTACTCTGAGTAACGCTGGCCAGTCGTCCCAGGAGTCCGTCCGCCAGTATCCCTTCAACGCCGTGGATTCCCTGACGCTGCTCAGGGTCGAAGAAACGAAAAAGGCGGCCGGGCCGATGGCAAGGAAAACGACGCCCAAGCAAAAGATGACCTTGCAGAAAGCAAATCGGAAGACACAACAATAGCCCCACCAAAGGCCAACGAGAGGGTCGGCCGAGTGCGTCATTCTGCCCGCCCTTTCCGTCCTTCGGCCTCAATCGGCAACCCCAATTTCGGCAACCCAATCCGGTCAGGTTACGCGTGGTCAGTGCCGGCAGGTATTCGCAACTGCAGTCCTCGACTAATTCATGGTCGCGGCCGATTGCAGGTCGATCAGCTTCCAATCACCCTTGATGATGCCGGCGCGAATCTGGGCTGCAGTTTTTCCCTTCTTGTGCTCCTGATAAGAATAGTAAAGCTCCTTCAGACAAGTGGAGCAACGGGCGCCGTGCGTGTTTTCGAAGCAGCTATGCAGGCTGTTGTGACCCATGCGGTCGCAATAGCAATAGCAGGGCTGCTGGTGAAGCACGGTTGGAATCTTCGCCGCCAGTTCGTAGGCGTGAGTCTGATAGGGATACTGCGCATCGGCTCCCCACAACTGGTCCTTGGTAAGGACGACGGGGAGTTTGGTCCCCTTGGGCGGCGGACCGGCGTTGTAGGCGGGAATGCCTCCTTCATCTTCTTGAGCAGTCCATTGAGCCGACAATGTCAAAGTCACTGTTAGAAGAAAAATGAGGGTGAGGGCGCGGTAGGCGTATTTTCGGCGTAGCACGCTTGCTGTCATAGGGCTCCCTGAACGGATTATTCTAACCTGCTTTCGACACTCCCGGTAGAGAGAGAAGTTAGCCGCCAGTGTATACAATAGGGAGTCGCATGGCAGACACGCCAATAACGGAGACCGGGCACGGACGAATGCCCGTGCCTCCAGGAATCGAACTTCCGGATTCTGGAGTTCGTCCTCGCCCGTCGTTAGGCGTATGGTTGCGCGACCTGATAGTTTCCCTGGCAATTTCGGCTTTTATCATTGTTTTCATCTACCAGCCGGTGAAGGTGGAAGGCACCAGCATGATGCCCTCGCTCGAAGACCAGGAGCGAATCTTCGTGAACAAATTTGTGTACCGCCTGGAGCCGATTTCGCGGGGAGACATTGTGGTCTTTCGTTACCCGCGCGATCCCTCGAAGAGTTATATCAAGCGCGTAATCGGCGTGGCCGGCGATCGCATCCGTATCGACGGAGGCCAAGTCTACGTGAACGGCGAGGCGCTCGATGAAGATTACGTTCCGCCCGCCTACGCCGACTCACGGTCTTATCCTGAAACTGTGGTCCCGCCGAATTGCTACCTCGTGCTCGGAGATCACCGGTCGATGTCGAACGACAGCCGTGATTTCGGTCCGGTGAATCAAAGCTACATCTACGGCAAGGCCGTGTTCGGATACTGGCCCATGGATAAGTTGGGTAGAGTGCGCTAGGCGCGAGCAGTGCCCTTCCCGAAGCTCATGTTTGCTTCACCGGGTCCGCGTTAGACTCCGCAAATCCGCTGTTTTTCTTTTCTTGCTTCCGCCGAACAGATAAGAATCTCTTCAGGATGTTGCAATTTGTTTCGTGGCCGTAAATTTTATTCGCGAAAGCCGCCTTCCGTACTTGGTTGCTGCGCTAATCCCTGCTAAAATCCTTAAAATCCACTCCCCGGAGCGACAATGCAAGCAATCCTTGCGCTGGAAGACGGACGAGTCTTCCGAGGCAAAGGCTACGGCGCCAAAGGCGAATGCTACGGCGAAGTCGTTTTTAATACTTCCATCACCGGCTACCAGGAAATCTTCACCGACCCATCTTATTCGGGACAGATCGTTGTCCTGACCAACCCGCAGATCGGCAACTACGGCACCAACCAGGAAGACAACGAAGCTATGCGTCCCTGGATTGAAGGGCTGATCGTACGCGAGTTCTCGAAGGTGAGTTCGAACTGGCGCTCGCAGCAGGTGGCCGAAGAGTATCTGGAGCAGTTCAAAGTGCCGGTGCTGTCGGATATCGATACCCGGTCACTGGTGCGGCATCTCCGCGATCACGGCGTGATGCGCGGCGTGGTCTCAACCATCGAGAGCGATGCGCAGAAACTTGTGGCCAAGGCG
>JBARKD010000004.1:0-18362 GCA_049800615.1 Acidobacteriaceae bacterium
GAGTTGTACGCCGGATTTACACAGTAGACAGCGGTTGGGAAGAAGCGCTGGATGCGGCGGATTGCGTGGCTGCCCGGCCTATGGGCGAGAACGACCCGGCCGTTATCGTTTACACGTCCGGAACCACGGGTAAGCCAAAAGGGGCAACGCTCTCCCACGCAAACGTTTTCCGGAATATGGAGGCAAAGCAGCGCTACCTGGGGATACGGGGCGAGGATCGAGGGCTGCTGTTTATGCCCCTCTACCATTGTTTTGCGCAGAATGCGATCCTCAACGCCTTTTTGCAGTCCGGGGCAACCGTCGTGCTCCAGCGACGGTTTGATCGCGATCAAGTCATGCGCTCGATCGAGCAGGACGCGGTCACCATGTTTTTTGGGGTTCCCTCCACATTTATTTTGCTTCTGGAGAGGGCGACGCCGGAAGAAATGGCCGACGTGCGGTACTACTTCTCGGCGGCGGCGCCTCTTCCGTTGGCCGTAGAGGAACAGTGGAGGCGCAAATTCGGCGCACCCATCTACCAGGGGTATGGCCTTTCCGAGACATCTCCTTTTGCCTCCTACAACCATCTCGCCAGGCATCGGCCAGGGTCCATCGGAACGCCCATCGACGGCGTTGAGATGAAGGTCGTCGATGCGGTGACCGGACGGAATTTGGCCCCGGCCGAGAAGGGCGAGATTCTGGTCCGCGGGCACAACGTAATGCTGGGTTATTGGAACCGTCCTGAGGATACGGCCAACGCGGTGCGCGATGGATGGTTCCACACGGGCGATGTAGGGAGTGTCGATGAGGATGGATATTTCTTCATCCATGACCGTTTGACGGACATGATCGTGTCCGGCGGAGTCAACGTATATCCCGCAGAAATCGAGAATGTGCTCTCCACGCATCCGGCTGTTTTGGAATCAGCCGTGTATGGCATCCCAGAGCCGCTGTTGGGAGAGCAGGTTTGGGGCGATATCGTGCTGAAGCCGGGAGCCGAGGCCAGCGAGACGGAAATTCGCGCTTTCTGCCGGCTGCACCTCTCCCCAGTTAAAGTGCCCGCTCAGATTCGTTTCACGCGAGAGATCCCCAAAGGCCCAACGGGCAAGATTCTCAAGCGCATTTTACGTGATCAGGCCGCGGCCCAAAGCGCATCAGCAGATGAATGCAAAGCCCTTGACCAGGATGAAGTGCGGCGATGGATCGATGATTGGCTGCGCGACAACCTGGAGTCATACAAGAGCCTGGAGGGGGACAGCCGGGTTGCTTTTGCGGATCTCGGCATGGACTCCTTGCTCTCGGTCCGGCTGGCCGGTGAGCTGAGCAGTTGGTCCGGCTGCCGCCTGGACGTTTCCGCGGCGTGGAGCTTTCCTACAGCGGAAACGCTCGCCGAACACGTAACTTTCCACATTGCAAATCGCCTCCCGGTTGCGGGTGAAAATGCCGGCAGTCTTTCCGACGAAGCCGCGGAGGCTCTCCTTTTGGCGGAACTCGAACAGTTAAACCGGTAGATGCATATGAGTGAATCGACTTCACGGGCGCGCACGACACACGAGGACATGGGACCGGCATCACCAGCAAAGCGGGCGCTATTGGCCATGCGCGATGTTCGTGCGGAATTGGATGCCTTGCGCGGGAGAGTCGGCAGCCAGATCGCCATCATCGGCATGGGTTGTCGTTTTCCCGGCGCATCAAGCCCGCAGGCCTTCTGGGAGATGCTGCGCGGGCAGGGAGACGGGGTGAGCGAAGTGCCGGCCGAGCGATGGGACTCGGCACGCTTCTTTCATCCGGATGCGCGGACACCAGGAAAAATCACCGGACGCTGGGGTGGATTTCTGGAACATCTCGATCAGTTCGATGCCGCTTTCTTCGGTATCTCCCCTCGCGAAGCGCCGCATGTCGATCCTCGTCAACGTAAGGTGATGGAGATTGCCTGGGAGGCGTTGGAAGACGCCGGCATCCCACCGCTCGGCCTGGCGGGCAGTGCGACCGGTATTTATATCGCCACTTTAAGCAGCGATTACGACACAATCCTGTGCCGGAACTACGGGAGGATCAGCGCCTCGACCGGCACCGGTACCGCCAACAGCATCATCGCCAACCGGTTGTCTTATTTTCTCGATTTGCGCGGTCCGAGTCTTACCCTCGACACGGCGTGTTCCGGTTCATTGCTGGGCATCGAGCTCGCATGCCGCAGCCTGCGTACGGGAGAATCCTCTCTGGCCATCGCCGGTGGCGTGAGCATCAATCTCTTGCCCAAAGGAGACGTCTTTTTTTCGGCCGCCGGAGCTCTTTCTCCCACTGGAAGCTGCAAGGCATTTGACGCCGAGGCCGACGGCATCGTGCGCAGCGAGGGCGCGGGTGTGGTCGTGCTCAAGCGTTTGGACGATGCTATGGAGGATGGCGACAGGATCTATGCCGTGATTCGCGGCGGCGCGATCAATCACGACGGCGCCAGCAATGGCATCATGGCTCCCAACGGCGAAGCACAGAAACGTGTCTTGCGGGCTGCGTATAGAAATGCAGGAGTGGTGGCGGGCGACGTGCATTACGTCGAGACCCACGGTACAGGTACCCCGTTGGGCGACCCGCTGGAAATCGGAGCGCTGGCCGGCGCGATGGCAGAAGGGCGAGATGGCAAGCCGCTCGTCCTCGGTTCGCTGAAAACAAATGTGGGGCATATGGAGGCCGCCGCCGGTGTTGCCAGCGTGATCAAAGTTGCCTTGGCCCTGCACCACGGTGAACTGCCGCCTAACCGCGGATTCACCAGGTGGAACCCGCGCATACCGGAAGTGCCTTTTCCTATCGAGGCGTTGACTGAAGTAAAGGCGTGGCCGGCCAATGGGATGCGCCGCCTCGCCGGCGTGAGCGCATTCAGCTTTGGCGGGACAAACGCGCACCTGGTTCTCGAAGAGGCGCCGGAGCGCGCTTCTTCTAACCAGGCGGCGCAGGACCTGTTGCAACATCGCCTGCCTCAGGATGACCGCGACAATGACCGGCGGAGCTTCGTACTTCCTCTTTCCGCTAAATCGCCGGCGGCTCTGGAGGCGATGGTTCGTGCCTGCCGTGATTACCTTCAATCGGGTGCTGCCGGATCGAGTCTCGGGGATGTGTGTTTCACGGCGGCCTCGCGCCGTTCTCACCACCCTTACCGTTTTGCCGCCGCCGCTTCGAGCCTGGAGGAGATGTCGGCCAAGCTTCGGGAAAAAGCCGAACCGCAGCGAAAGATGGCCAAGCTGGCCTTTGTGTTCTCCGGCCAAGGATCGCACTGGAAAGGCATGGGCGAGAGCCTATTCGTAACTGAGCCTGTTTTTCGCGCCGTGCTGGAAAAATGCGACGCCGTTTTGCGGGAGCTCGCCGGTTATTCCGTGATCGAGGAAATCGCATCCGGCGAGGGGCTCAATCGGACAGCCATATCGCAAGGCGCCGTGTTTTCCATGCAAGTCGCGCTGTTTGAACTGTGGCGCTCGTGGGGAGTGGAGCCAGACGCGGTGATTGGCCAAAGCCTGGGCGAGGCGGCGGCGGCCTATGCGTCAGGTGCTTTGAGCCTGGAGGCGGCAGCAGCCGTGGTTTACCACCGCAGCCGATTGATGAATACGCTTGCCGGCCGTGGTAGAACGGCTGTTCTCCGCCTGGCGCCGGAAGCGGCGCTGGATGCGATCGCACCGTGGGAGGGCGACGTCTCCCTCGCCGGAAGGAGCGCACCCGATACTACCCTTGTCTCGGGTACCCCCGAGGCGATTTCCGCCATGGTCGGAGTCATGGAAGCGCAAGGCATAACCGCGCAGGTTATCGCCGGCGTGGATGTTGCGCTTCATCACCCGCAGATGGAAACGTTGCGCGGTGAATTGGAACAATCACTGGGTCGAATCGACTGCGGCCTGGCAAAGACCGCGATGATGTCCACGGTCACCGCATCATGGTTGAACGGCAACCGGCCTGATGCGCGCTACTGGGGAGAGAATCTCTGCCGGCCGTTTCAACTTGCCGGCGCACTTACGACCTTGATAGGAGAGGGTTTCGACGGGTTTCTGGAGATCAGCCCCCATACCCTGCTGGGCAGTCCTATCCGTCAGGTGCTGGCGCAAAACAATGCCGAAGCCCTCATTCTCGAATCGTTACGGCGCCGCGAGGAGGGTAACCAAACCATTATGGCGTCGTTGGCCGCTCTTTACGCTGCCGGACGCTACGTGAACTGGTCCGCGGTTTATGCGACCGGGCAGGTGGTTAGCCTGCCGCCCTACCCCTGGCAGCGCGAGCGTTACTGGCTGGACCAACTTCCGGGAGGAACCGCTCCATCAGGCGAAACTTCGCTGGGGCACCCGCTCCTCGGCGAAAGGTCACAATCGGCGTTGCCTGGCGGGCAAACTCTGTGGGAGCAGGGCATAAGCCTGACTTCGCCCTACTATCTTTCCGGGCACAGGGTTTTCGGCAACCCTGTCTTTCCCGGAGCGGGTTATGTCGAGGCGGTTCTGGCCGCTCTTCTCGAATCGCGGCCCGATGCCTCCACGCTTGAAGTTTCGCGTCTCCGCTTCCACGAGGGGATGGCTCTTCCCGCTGAATCCTCGTATCGCATGCAGACGGCTTTTTCTCCGGTGTCCGGCGACAGTTACGATTTCCAGGTCAGCGGGCGCCAGAGTGCGGCATCGGATTGGACGAATCATGCCAGCGGCCGCGCATCGGTCAGCGATGCTTCTGGAAATTCCATCAGTGCCCAGGACGTTCGCCGGAGAACGCCGGAATCGATCAGTGGGCAGGAACACTACGAAGCAATGGCGCGTCAGGGGCTCGAATACGGGGCGAATTTTCGTGCCATTCAACAGATTTGGCGTGGCCCCGGGGAGGCGGTGGCGGAGCTCGAATTAGATCCGGCGGCGGTTGCAGAAGCCCACGAATACTGCATTCACCCCATCCTGCTTGATGCCGCGTTGCAATTAGTCGCCGCGACCATCGAACCTGGGGAAGGCAATCTATACAGCACGGAGAGTTACCTGCCGCAGGGGCTGGATCGTGTGCTCTTCCATTGTCATGCGGACCGAACCTCGGCGAATTGGCGAGGCCTCGGCCGCGTTACCTGTATTGCGAAACTGATGTCAGGCCAGCCAGGAGCACCCGAGATTGTTGCCAACCTGCAACTGATTGACGATAGCGGGCGGCTTACGCTGGAGGTAGAAGGATTGCGGCTGGCGCATGTCGGCGCCGCCAAAGTGGGCGCCCCAGGCAGGATTTCCGACTGGCTTTACGAGCTTTGCTGGGAAGAGAAGCCGCCGGTTGCCGCATCCGCCAGGACAGGGTCTTGGACGATCATTGCCGATAAAGGCGGTTTCGCAACCACGCTTGCTACAACCATGCGCAATCGCGGCGTCGATTGCGTTGTGATGGCCCCCGATGAGGAGGGCCTCAAGAACCATCTTGCGGATATGGCCGCAGGCGTGGCCTATCTTTGCGGCCTCGACAAAGAAGACGATCCCTGGGTCTTTCCGCTTCGCCTGATCAAAAGACTTGCAGCCAGCGGCCAGACTCCGGCTGTGTGGTTTGTTACCCGGGGAACCCAGGCTGCCGATGGCAAAGTGCCGGAACTTTCACGAGCAGCCGAGCTCTGGGGGTTCGACAAAGTCGTGGCATTAGAACACCCGGAGATGCACGGAGGGGTCATCGATCTTGATCCTTCGCGCGAAGATGACGTTGAGCAGATCGTCGACCAGTTGCTCGCGCCGGATTCCGAACGGCAAGTGGCGTTCCGGCAGGGCAAGCGGATGGCAGCACGATTGCGGCCGTGGGCTTCTCCTGCAAATTCGAGCGCCGTTGTGTTGCGTGGCGACGCCGCCTACCTGATCACCGGCGGCTTGGGAGGTCTCGGCCTGGCTGTGGGGAGATGGATGGTGCAGCGCGGGGCAAGGCGGTTGATCCTCGCGGGGCGCACACCGCTACCTGCGCGCGGGGAGTGGCGCTCGCTCGAGGCGGAACATCCGGCGAAATCCAAAATCGATAGTCTGCGGGAACTCGAACGCATGGGGGCTTCCGTCCACATCGCAAATTTCGACGTCGGCAATGCCGCCGAAGTAGAAGCTTTCCTGCAGTCGTACCAGAGCGAAGACTGGCCGCCAATTCGCGGAGTCGTGCACGCCGCCGGTGTGATTGAAGATCAGTTCGTGGTTCGCCTCGAGGAGCAAAGCTTTGCTAACGTGCTTCGGCCCAAGGTGGAAGGGTCGCTCGCCCTGCACCAGGCAACGCAGAATCTGGACCTGGATTTCTTCACGCTCTACTCTTCGATCTCATCGGTTCTCGGGCAGTATGGCCAGGCGCATTACGCGGCGGGAAATGCGTTTCTGGACCATCTTGCCCATTGGCGGCGCAGTCGAGGTTTGCCAGCCACCACGATCAACTGGGGCCCGTGGGCGGAGGTGGGGCTTTTCGCAAAGCTCCAGACAGTGGACAAGAGCGGCCGCTCCGGAGTCTTCCCCATGCTTTCGGAACAGGCGTTGCAGGCGATGGAGCGCATGCAACGGGCGGCGCCTGCGCAAATCATGATCGTAAGCGCGGACTGGAGCCGTATACCGCCATCGCCTCTTCAGTCGGAACTGGCGCAGCATGACGGTAGCGCGGGGTCAGTCCACGATCAGCCCTCAGCGGCCATGTTGCTGGAGCTTCTGGTGGCCGAGCCGGAAGAGCGGCAACAGAGATTGGAGAAATACCTGACAGGGTTGGCCGCGGACGTACTTAAGCTCAACCCGGCCAAGCTTGTTGTGAGCGAACCGCTTACGGCCTTTGGCATGGACTCGATCATGGTTGTCGAGCTCAAGCACAACATTGAAAAAGACCTGGGCCTGAGCATTGCCATCGTGGATCTGTTCACGGCCTCGATCACCAAGTTGGCGGAGCAGCTTTCGGGCAAGCTGGCCAACGACAACCGTTTGGCGGAGTTGCTGGAGCAGGTGGAAAACATGTCCGCGCAGGAGCTCGAAGAGCTGCTGGGTGAAACCAAAGATCAATAATCGCCGGGAAGAAAATGACTGAATTCAACAAACGCATTTCCGCGCTTACCGAACATAAGCGGGTTCTCCTCGCCAAGCTGGTCTCCAAAGAGGCCGAGATGCGTGGCCACGCCGCGACCGCCGCGGAAGCGACAGGAAGACCCCCGGAACACGCCTTGCAGCCGCAGTACGACATCGTGGTGACCGGCGGAGGGCTTGCCGGCCTCACCGTGGCCATGCAAATGCAACGGGCGATCCCGCGGGCAACAATTCTGGTCGTCAACAGTGGCAAATATCCAGTGCCGGAAGCGGCTCACAAGGTCGGGGAGTCATCGGTCGAGATCGGCGCACACTACTATGACACCGTGCTGGGGTTCAAAGAGCACCTGGAAGACCGGCAGCTGCGCAAAATGGGTCTGCGTTTCTTCTCGCCCTACGGGGATAACACCGACCTGGCAAAGAGGGTGGAACTCGGTCCGTTTGAAAATCACATTCTTCCCATTCCCAGCTATCAGATCGACCGCGGGCGGTTCGAGAACGCGCTTGCCGTCCGGGCCGGCCGCGAGGGCATCGGCATCGTGGATGAAACGCGGGTTACGGCGGTCAACCTTGGACACGACGGCGCCGCGCATACTCTGCAGTTGAAGCGGGGTGAGGAAGTCAAGGAAGTCACTGCGCGGTGGGTGGTGGACGCTTCGGGACGCGCAGCGTTGCTGCGCCGCAAGCTGGGCTTGACCAAACCCTCCGAGCATAACGTGAACGCGGCGTGGTTGCGCATCAAGCTGCCCATCGACCTGGAGAAGTTTTCCGACGATGCGGCATTTCGCAAGCGCATGCTGACCGGCTTTCGGCAGTACTCGACGAACCACCTGATGGGCCGGGGCTACTGGGTTTGGCTTATCCGGCTGGCGTCGGGATCGACCAGCGTCGGGATCGTGGCCGATCCGCGAATACACCCGCTTGCCGGATTCAACCAGGTAGACCGCTTCCTCGACTGGCTGGACGCCAATGAACCGCAAACGGGTGACCTGGTCCGCCGCAATCGGCACCTGATTCAGGATTTCCTGGCTATCAAAGGATTAGCGCACACGACAGAGCAAGTCTATTCGAAGGACCGATGGGCCATGGTGGGCGACGCGGCGCTGTTTACCGATCCGCTCTATTCCCTGGGTTCGGACTTTATCGGCATGGGAAATACGATGGTTACAGATATGGTGCGCCACGACATGGCCGGCGGAGATCTGGCCGAACGTGTCGAGCTCTACAGCTGGCTGTATCTGGATTTCCTGTATGACAGCGGCATACGTATCTTTCAGGATCAGTACCCGCTCATGGGAAATGCGCAGGTATTCGTCCCCAAGGCGCTTTGGGACATTGTCTGGTACTGGGCGAGTATCGGTCCTGTTTTCTTCCACAATAAATTCACCGATTTGGAGTTTCTCCATTCCATCAAGCAGGAACTCATCCACTTCCAGGTATTGCAGCGGAAGATGCAGGATTTCTTCCGGGCCTGGGATGAGAGGACCAAGGATGAGGTTTACAGCGATGCCTATGTCGATCTGACCCAGATTCCATTCATTTATCCGCTGGTCCATCTGGAAATGGATGCTGGTTATGACGATGATGCTCTGCGCGCCAAACTGAGCGAAAACGTCAGCCTGCTCGAAGCGGTGGGCGCCGAAATGTATCGTCAGGCTTACGGATCGCTCCCGGATGCTCCCATGACTGATTCCGGTTTGACGCTGGAGCAACACATGCGACGGGCCGCGATGCGTGGCGATGTGAGGGAAGAACTCTCTCGCGCGTTTTTCGCTACCAAGGCGGAGACTGCAATGGCCGGAAGCCCGGCAGTGTAGCGCAATACGATGACTAAAACATCAGAGAGAATTCTCGGCCTCAGCCCGGAAAAACGCGCGTTGCTCATGAAGGCAATGCAGAAGCAGATGGAGGAGAATGTCCGGGAGCCGGAGATGGAACGGCGCGCGCCGGCCGGCCCTCCGGCTGCAACGTTCGATGTCGTTGTGATGGGCGGAGGCCTCGCAGGGCAGACATTGGCTCGCCAGATTCAGCGTCAACGCCCCTCGGTGAGGATATTGGTCACGGAGCTTCGCCAGCGTCCGGCTAAGGAGGCAGCGCACAAGGTCGGGGAATCGACGGTGGAGATTGGCGCTCACTACCTTTCCAAAGTACTTGGGCTCGAATCCCATCTGCTCCAATCGCAGTTGCGTAAATCCGGCCTGCGCTACTTTTTCTCTCACCAGGACAACGAGGATGTTGCCGCCAGGGTGGAGATGGGCGCTTCCTATTTTCCTCCGGTGCCCAGCTATCAATTAGATCGCGGCCGTTTGGAAAACATGCTGGCGGAGGAGAATGTGCTGCATGGGATCCAGGTCTGGGACCGCTGTAAAGCTGTCGAGGTTACGCGCGATCGGGATACGCATTTCGTCTCTCTGGAGCGTGACGGCGAATCCCTCGCGATTGCCGCGAGATGGGTGGTAGACGCCACTGGCCGCGCCGGCCTGCTAAAGCGGCAACTCGGCCTAAAACGCGAATGCGGGCACGATTGCAATGCAGTCTGGTTTCGCATCGCCGAGCAGATCGATATCGACCGATGGTCCGACACGCCTCACTGGCGGGCCCGCATGGAAAAGGGCCTGCGATGGTTCAGCACCAATCACTTCATGGGGCGCGGCTACTGGGTGTGGTTTATCCCGCTTGCCTCGGGCGCCACGAGCGTAGGGATTGTGGCCGATGCCGCGTTGCATCCTCTGGAAGAGATGCGCTCGTTCGATCGCGCCTTGGAATGGATGCGACGCTACGAGCCGCAGTGTGCGCGCGAGGTGGAGAAACGCCGCGACAAGTTGATGGACTTTATTGTCCTGAAGCATTACGCACACCGGTGTGCCCGGGTTTTTTCCGGCAACCGCTGGGCATTGACGGGTGATGCTGGAGTCTTCACCGACCCGTTTTATTCCCCCGGCAGCGATTTCATCGCCATGAGCAATACCTTCATCACGGATTTGATCCTGCGCGATCTGGGTGGTGAAGACCTCGCGAAAAGGGCGGATGACTACAATCGCGTCTACCTCAACACGTACGAATCGTTCCTTTCTGTTTACGAAGGCCAATACCCGCTGATGGGGAATCCGCAACTCATGGCGGCCAAGATTGTTTGGGATTTCGCAATTTATTGGGGCTTTCTCACATTGCAGTTTCTTGGAGGACGGCTCTGCGATCTCGAACTGCTGGAGCGAGCGGGGGCGATTTTGCAGCGGGTCAACCATCTGAACGCCAGGATGCAGATATTTTTCAGAGAATGGGACGCGCGCGATTGCAGCCCTCGGCAGGCCACCTTTGTCGATGTGCTGGGAATCGACATCATGCGGCGACTGCACCACGGCCTCGAGGACGAACTGCCCGGCGATGCCCTGCTGGAACGTTTCGCCGGGAACCTGAAGCTCTGCGAATCCCTGGCGGTGGCGATCTTCAACGAGGCGAGGTTTCCCGCTGAGGCTTCTCGTCTGGTCAATCCGTACGCCATTACATTCGGTGAAGCGGATGATTTGTTTGACCCGGAAAAAGCGGTCGTGGTTGAGTCCGTTGCCTCCGGGACCATGGAAAAGATCCGGCTGAAAGCCGTAGAAGTCGTGAGTCTGGATCGCGCCTATGCCGACTGAGACTTCCGCACGCGGACTATCGAGCCGGCTGGCGGCGCTTCCGCCGGACAAGCGCGCCCTGCTGCTGCAGAAGCTGATGCAGTCGCCCACCGCCGAGGGTGTTCCGGTCGAGGAGATTCCTCTGCAGCCGCGGGACGGCAGGGATTTTCCTCTTTCGGCCGCCCAGGAACGAATGTGGTTTAACCACCAGTGGAGTCCTGACCAGCCGATCTACAACGAATCGTTCGGGCTGCTCGCAGAAGGCGAACTGAAAACGGACCTGCTGCAGAAGAGCTTTGACCTGGTGATGGCGAGGCACGAAATCTTCAGGGTGACGTTTCACTCAAGCGATGGGCGCCTCTCGCAACGCCTGGCGAGCGGGATTGTTCCCGGGATGGAGATATTCGATCTCCGTGGGCTTCCGGAGCCGCAGCGGGAAGACCTCTACCAGGCGACTTCCTGGAAACTTCTGCGCGAGCCATTCCGGTTGCAGGAGGGTCCGCTTTTTCGCGCCGGCGTCTGGACTACGGATGATGGCGCACACCGCCTGATCTTTGTCATGCACCACATGATTTTCGACGGTTGGTCAGGCGGGATATTTCTTCGTGAACTGCTGGCAGGTTATGCCGAGCTGGTGCGGGGAAAAGAGCCGCAGTGGTCTCCCGTAGGCGCGCAATACGTCGATTTTGCGGTATGGGAGCAATCTCGCCTGGCAGAGCCGAATGCCGAACTGGATAGCCAACTGGACTATTGGAAGAAGCAGCTGGAAGGCGTCTCGGGGCCGCCAGCGTTGCCGGTAGACCGGCATCTTGCAGACGGCGAAGCCCATGCGGCCGGCCGGGAAATTTTCGAATGCCCTCCGGCAACGGCAAACGTGCTCAGAGCTTTGGCCAAGGAGTCCGGTGCGACTCCGTTTATGGCGCTGTTGACCATTTTCAAGCTGCTGTTAGCGCGCTATTCGGGTCAGGAAGATATCGTGGTTGCGATCCCCACCACGAATCGCAGTCAAAGCGCGCTGCGAAATATCGTCGGGGTCTTTACGAATACCGCCATATTACGCACTGAAGTTCCGGGGGAGGTAAGTTTTCGTGAGCTGATGGGACGGGTTCGCAAGACCACACTCGATGCCCAGGCAAATCAGGAGATTCCGCTTCAGCGGGTCGTTCGTCTCCTGGACGGTCAATCGGATTCAGGGCGTTTCTTACTCCGGGTGCTGTTCGATCTACAAAAAAAGTCAGGACACATGCAAGAGGTCCCCGGACTTTCGATAAGGCCCCTGGATACCAGCAACGGCGTGGCGAAGTTCGACCTGGTTCTCGCATTCGAAGAGACCGCGGATGAACTGAAAGGCGTGTTGGACTATGATGCGGCGAGGTTCGAAGCCGCCACCGCACGGCAACTCGTACGGCACTTTCTGGCACTGGTCGACGCCGCTGTCGCTCAACCTGACCTTCCGACAAACCGCTTAACTTTTCTCAGCAGCGAAGATCTTATTCAATCGGTGGTTCACGGACTGGACACGTCGGGTCAATCCCATCCCTTTGCTCACCAAGCGACACTGGCCCGCGCCATAGAACGCCCCGAATCAAGGGCCATGGCGAATGCGCACGTTACATTCAGTTATGGCGAAATGCAAAGCCGGGCAATGCGTCTGGCTGCCTTTCTGCAGCGAAACCATGTCGGTCGCGGCCACCATGTTGCGCTGCTGTTGCCTGCAGGCCCCGACCTGGTGATTGCGCAGCTTGGGATCACGACGGCCGGAGCAGCATTCGTTCCGATCGATCCTGCTTACCCTGAAGCTCGTATCGAATTCATGCTGCGCGATTGTGAGGCCAGGTTCGTCGTCGTGGAGGGAAAATCTTCTGCATCGCGATGGGCGAACTCCATCAACTTGGAGAGCGATTGTCCGCCGCTGCGCACAAAGGAGCCGATATCCGTACCCGCGCCGGCGGACAGCGATCCTGCCTACATGATCTACACCTCCGGTTCCACGGGGCAACCGAAAGGCGTTTCCGTTTCCTATGCTGCGCTCGGAAATCTCGTTGCCTGGCACAGTCGCGCTTTTGCGATCTCACCGGCGGACCGTGCGGCGCCCATTGCCTCCGTTGCCTTCGACGCGTCGATATGGGAGATATGGCCCTACCTGGCAACAGGCGCCAGCGTACATTTTCCGCCTCGAGAGCTGATTGCCGATGCGGCAGCTCTGCGCGGCTGGCTGCTCAAGAACGCAATCACGATTACGTTTGCCCCCACACCGTTGGCTGAAGAATTGATCGCTCTTCGCTGGCCAAAGAAAGTGAGCCTCCGCTACCTGCTGACCGGCGGTGACCGCCTGCGCAAATTTCCTCCTGAGGATCTTCCGTTCATCCTGATCAACAACTACGGACCCACGGAGAATACCGTGGTAGCTACGTCAGGAGTAGTGGCGGGCGCAGGGGACGCCGCGCCTCCATCGATCGGCCGTCCTATCGACAACGTCTCCATCCGAATCGTGGATCGCGCTCTGCAGCCGGTGCCATGCGGTGCTCCGGGCGAGTTGATGATCAGTGGCCGGAGTCTCGCCAAGGGCTACTGGAATCTGCCGGAGATTACCTCGGGTGCGTTCAAGACGCTGGACAGTGGTGAGAGGGGAGAAAGGGTCTACCTTACCGGCGACCTATGCCGCTTTCGGCGCAATGGCGAAATTGAGTATCTGGGACGGTTCGACAGGCAGATCAAGCTTCGCGGCTACCGGATTGAGTTGGGCGAAATAGAAAGCGCCTTGCTCGCGCATGAGGGGATTCACGATGCCGTCGCAGAGGTGCGCGAGTTGGCCGGGGGACAGAAGGTGATTGTCGCCTATTACGTTCCGGCGGCAGGGGCGCTCACGGTAGAAAGCCTGCGTTCTTTCCTCGCTGGACGGCTGACCAGCTACATGCTTCCCACCAGCTTTGTGCGCCTCGACATTATTCCCAAGACAGCCAGCGGCAAAATCGATCGAAAACGATTGCCCCCGCCCGAGCCTGCAAGAGCGCCGGAGCAGCCTTTCGACCTTCCTCATTCGGCGACGGAGCGGCAGATTGCCGAATTATGGAAAGGCCTGCTTCGCGTCGACCGCGTCGACCTGCACGATGACTTCTTTGCGCTTGGAGGGGATTCGCTGTTGGCGACCAGGTTCGCTGCGCAGGTGCGCGAAACTTTCGCCATAGAACTGCCGTTGGGGCGCATGATGAACGCTCCCACCGTGAAAGCGCTGGCAAGGCTGATCGACGGCTCTGAGGCATCCGGCAGGCAGCTTCCTAGAGGCATGGTTCTCTTGCGATCCGGGGGGCCAAACAAATCCCCACTTTTCTTCACGCCGCCGGCAAGCGGAAGTCCGGCGTCTTACACCGCGTTGGTGGAAGCCCTTGGGGAAGATCGTACCGTGTACGGATTTGAGTCGGATGGATTGTCCGCCGGCAAACCCATTGACTCCATAAATGAGCAGGCGCGGAGTTACATTGCCGCTCTGGAGCAAGTGTATCCGCACGGCCCTTGTCTTCTTTCCGGCTGGTCGCTGGGGGGGCCGGTGGCGTTTGAGATGGCTTGCCAACTCCGCGCGGCGGGAAGAGAAGTCGCTTTCCTGGGGCTCATCGATTCAGGCCTTCCGGAAAATGGCCGGTTACCCGGAGGGGCTTCCCTAATGATTCCTCTTTGGTGGGCCATCTCGTATCCATTCGTGGAGCGCATACCGCTGAATTACAAAACCGTTCGCATGCTTGCCCGGTGGGTAGGTATTCTTCTGCCTGACTCGCTGGGCGATGTGTGGAGGCGCGGGTTGGCTGGGGGCAGCAAGTTTGCGGCATCCATTCTGGCGAGCGGATGGCGCTCGATGCGCGTATTTCGCGTCAACCTGCGCGCATTTTCGCGATTTCAACCCAGTTTCTTTGATGGCCAGGTCACTCTGTTTCGCACGGCGCAAGGAGCTGAGCTCGATAAAACACAAGACTTCGTGCGCGAGAGCTTAGGACGGTGGTGCGCTCATGTCGATATGCATGAAGCTCCCGGTTCCCACATGACGCTCATGTTGGACCCCGCTGTCTGCTCGGAATTCGCGCCGTGTTTTCATGCAACTCTCAGCCGCGCGTTGCAAGTCAGCGCCCATCCATAGGGGGAGGCAAATGGAAAGTCATGCTGTCCTTACTGCTTACGCCGTTAGCGTAGCAGTCATGCGCGGGAACGAGGCGAGCGCAGTTTGTTCCACAATTCATCCGGAAAGGTAGTCGAAGGCATCGATATGGGAAATTCAATCAAGGTTCTGTCCATGGATGGCGGGAACGGCATCAATACTGCCCTCTTGCTGCAACGTCTGGAGACATCAAGTCCCCATCAGAATTTTCTCAATCAAGCCGACGTTTTCGCCGGAACCTCCGCCGGCGGCATCAACGCCTTGTTTTTTGCCGCCGCTGATCAACCCGCCGATGCTCTTGCCCACATTCAGCAATTCTGGATGGAGGTCAATCACAGCATTCTGGACGGACTCAAAATTAAAGCCGATGAAGCGGTCCGCTCCACCGTCGCTGGAGCGGAGCAGAAAAATGCACTCAACCCCGCTACGGAGGATCACTGGCAGGAACTGGGAGCAGAAATCCTGCGCACGGCTCTGGGCATCGGCGAGACCGTCACAGGCTTTCGCTCTCTATTCCTCAACGACCTTCTCAAAAAATTTCTCTCCAAATATTTTGGCGAGAACACGACCCTGGGCAGCCTGAAACGAGGCGTGATTACGGTGACGTTCGAGCTGGACAACCGAAAGACCGGGATCGACCGCAGTTGGGTGCCGAGGCTTTTTACGAATCTGCCCAGCCTCCCGACTGGGCCGCACGGGGCAATGAAAAAGGCGTCCGCAGCCGACGCAAATGAGCGCATTGTTGACGTTGCGATGCGTACCAGCGCCGCACCCCTGGAGTTGCCAATCTACCAATCGACTCACGGGGGAACAGGGCATTCCGGTTACGTCGATGGAGGTTTGGTGGCCAACAATCCGGCCATGGTCGCGCTTTCTTCGATTGTGGGCACGCTGTTCTGCGGAACGCACCACCATAAGCCCCAAGCTCCGGCCGAGTCTCTGTCCCAAGTTCACATGCTGTCGGTCGGAACCGGGCGGAACCTGGTGGGAAAAGCGCAGTATCTGGCTCCGGAATTTACCAATGGCTCGGCCGCCTGGGGCTACCGGCAGTGGTTACTCGATCCGGCCAATCCGCTGGTCTTGATCGATGCCTTCCTGCAGGCCGGGAATGAGGCGGCAAGCTGGGAATGCGAGATCATGTTAGGAGCCAAACAATTCCACCGGTTGAATGTTCCCCTGGAGCGTATGTGCGTCATCGGCGATCCAGAAACGGAAGCGCGGGTGGCACGGGCGGCTGCGTGGCTAACCACTACGGATTGGTTTTCGGCGGGGCCGAGGGGACTTACGGCAATCTGACGATATTCGCCGGCGGCCAGAGCGCATCTGCGGAAAGCAGAGCGAACGGGGAAATGACGGAATGGAACGCGAAATGCGGCATTGGATGACAAATGAGAGCAAGTTGCCGCCGCAATCCGGCTCACCGCGCATCCTATTCATTGGGGAGGCAATAGCCATTTCTCACGTCGTTCGTCCTTATGTTCTGGCCGCGCACCTCCATCGAAGCGGATTTGATGTCTGCCTGGCGTGCGATCCGCGGTATAACCATCTGGCTGCCCAGACGGAGGTCCCAACCACGGATCTCACATCTCTGCCCCCGGAGACGGTTGAATCTCGCCTGGCTCGCCATGAACCAATCCACGATCTGGATACGCTCGACCGCTATGTCAACGACGAAGTGCGCATTTTGCGGAGTTTCAAGCCAGACGTGGTGGTCGGCGATATGCGTCCTTCCCTGGCCGTCAGCAGCCGCCTTACGCAGACGACTTACATCAACCTGGCCGAGGCTCATTGGAGTCCCGCGGTCGAGACCCACTACGAGCTTCCGAGTTCTCCTCTGGCCGCGCTTGTCGGCATGCCGCTCTCGAACCTTCTGTTTCAGGCCTTTCAGCCTGTGGCGCTCGGTTATCACACGTTGCCGCTCAACATGATCCGGATCAAGTACGGTCTACCCCCCATAGGTCCGGATATCAAGGCCTGCAATACGTATGGGGATTACACGGTATACCCAAATGAGGCTGGACTCTTTCCGCTTAGCCGGCCTCTACCGGCGCGGCACAGCTTCCTCGGTCCTATTTCATGGTCTCCTGAGGTAGAGAGGCCGGAATGGTGGAACCGTCTCCCCACGGATCGTCCCGTCCTGTATGTGTCGTTGGGCAGTACGGGCCAACCTTCTTTGCTGGATAGCATTCTCAATGTGCTCGAAGGGATGCCTGTCACTGTCATGGTTGCGACAGCGGGCCGCTGCAAGATGCGACATGTACCCAAAAACTTTTTTGTTGCCGACTTCCTTCCCGGCTCGGAGGCCGCGGAGCGCTCCCGGCTTGTCATTTGCAACGGCGGCACCATGTCAGGACAGCAGGCTTTATTGGCCGGCACTCCCTATCTTGGGCTGATCTCCAACATGGACCAGATGCTGTTCTCCATGGCGGTACGGCGCGCCTCTGCCTGCGAGTTGTTGCGTGAAGGCGATGTGAACGAAGGCACGCTGCGTCCCGTTATTTCCCGCATGCTGGCTGAAGAGAAATACCAGGCGGCGGCGAAAAGTATCGCTGCCCGCATGACGGCTATGGACAGTTGCAAAAAATTTGAAGAAGTCGTTTGCGCGGCGTTCGAAGCCAATGCGGTGCGCAGAGCTCAGGCGGTTTGATAACGTGCAAAGGCAGATGGAAGCAGAACCCGTGGATTTCGACGATCAACCAATGCGGGTGCTCCACGTCCAACCTCCAGCCGGAGAGCGCCTCACCATCGTTTCTCCTGTCCTTTCAGCCCGCACCTCGGGTCTTGAACCGTTCGACCCGCGTGCCCTCCGTGGGCGCCGCCTCCGTATCAGCCTCTTTTTTCTTCGCGTTGGGCTTCATTTCATTTGGTGGGACTGGCTTTTGAAATGGGGCCCACTTAGCATCTTCCGGACGCCCTGGGTTCCTCGCTGGCAGCGTCTGACTCGCCGCTATAAGGAGATGGCTCTTGATCTTCAAGGGCTCTGGGTCAAACTCGGCCAGTTTCTTAGTACCCGCGTTGATCTATTGCCCATGCAAATTACCAGTGAGCTGGAATCGCTTCGCGATGAGGTTCCGCCGGTAGACAGCGCCACTGTCATCGCTCAGATTGAGGCTGATCTCGGTTGCTCCATAGCTGACAGATTTTCTTTGATATCACCGGTTCCCATCGGCTCTGCTTCTCTGGCTCAGGTCCACCGCGCGCACACGATTGCGGGCGAACCGGTGGTGATCAAGGTTTTGCGTCCGGGCATCCGGGAGATGATCGGCGACGACATGAAGTTGCTGCGCCGTGTCGCAGTCTGGTTCAAAAAAGTAAAAATCATCGCCGAGCGAACGGATCTCGATTCCGTGATACAGGAGTTTGACCTGGTCACCACCAGGGAATTAGATCTACGCCTCGAGGCGCGTAATGCGGAGCGGTTTGCGGAAGACTTTGCCGCCGATCCCGGGATCGCGGCTCCCCACATCTATCACGACGACAGTTCTGCCGGCGTTCTCACCATGGAGGACGTTTCCTACATTCGCATCGATAATGTGGCCGAATTACAGCGCGTGGGTATCGAGCCTAAGGCAGTGGCTCGCAAAGTCTACGGGATGTACCTTACCC
>JBARKD010000005.1:0-15689 GCA_049800615.1 Acidobacteriaceae bacterium
GACCGTGGAAAAGATCAAGGGCATTCTGCAGGCGAAAGGCGTGATGCTGTTCGCTGTCGTCGACCACAGTGGTGAGGCTGCGAAGGTGGGCATGACCATGCGTCCGACCAAGCTGTTGATCTTTGGAAACCCCAAGGCCGGCACACCGCTGATGCAGGCCGCTCCAAGCATCGCCATCGATCTGCCCCTGAAGATTCTGGTCGCAGAAGACGCCGAGGGCAAGGTCCGGATCTCCTACAACAGTCCGGAGTACCTGGAGAAGCGGCACAATCTGCCTGCGGAGCTGCTGCAGAATATCGCTGTGGTGAAGGCCCTGGCGGAAAAAGCAGGAGAATAAAACCGTAACGATAACTACAGCTCCCGCTCAGGCTGAGGGGAGCAGCCGATACCGCCGGCTGCAGATCCAATGAAAAATGCTGAGAGAACACCTCAGCGTCGCAAGCAGCATCCGTAACAAAGTGGTCGAAACCAGTCCTTCTGGCCGGGAGCGTGAGTAGATGACGTTAATGCTCCAGGCCGGGATGGTATAAACGTCACCCGCCAGGAAGGGACCAATTTCGTTTCTCACCGGCCAATCGTAGAGCACATCCTCGATCGCGCTATTGAAAAATCTCGCCAGGCACAGCACACGCTGGCTGTACATCGCGGCAGGCAGGCGTGGGATCGCGGGCCGGTCGCGAAATCGGATAATCAATTTCGCGGCTTCCGCCGCATGTCTCAATGCTGTGGTAACTCCGTTTGCCGTGATCGGATCCACCATGGCAGCAGCTTCGCCGGCAACCAGCCAGTTGGGACCCGCTGTCCTGGCAAAAGCCCGGCAACGGAACGATACAGTCTGAGGTGATTTTTTGGCTGCCTCGGAGGACAGACCTTGCAGATCCGGAACGCGCGCGAGCTGCTGGGCAAAAATCTCCGGGATGCTAAGCCCCTGCTGCCTCTTCTCTTTCACCGCATCTCCGTGACAAACGTAGCCCACACTGACGGTGTTGGGATGGATTGGGATCTGCCAGATCCAGTCCATGTAGACCCCTCTCGCCGCATCGACATGGAGAGTCGTTCCCTCGATGGATTCGGGAACGGTAAAGTAGTCCCACATCGCGACCTTGTGCGGGCCGTACTCATAGACGGGCACCTTGAATATCCGTGGAAACAAACTGGCGCCACGCCCGGAGGCATCCAGAAACCAGCGCGACGCGATCCGCTCGCCTTTCGCCGTGACGACAGCATTCACCATGTCCCCGGTGGTCTCGACATGCTGGACCCGGTCGTTCAGAAAGGTGATTCCCTTGTCGAGAACGATCGCTCGCAGCGATTTGTCCAGTAGACCGCGATCGACATGCAAGGTACGGAGCTCGACATTGTAGGGTGGTTTAGCCAGCCACGCACCCGGGACATATTGTCGCTCCGCACCGTCTTTGAGCTTCAGAATGACGTGGCGCTTGTAGGTGGCAATGCCCTTTTCCAACAGACGGTTCATTGGTAGTCCCAAAACCCTCAGCAGTTCGGGCGCCGACCAATCCAACGATTCGCCTACCGGGCTGCTATCGAGGGGCTCCGGCTCGATGCACATGACTTTCAGGCCCGCGGTGGCAAGATGAAACGAAGCCGCCATACCTGCGAGACCGCCACCAATTACTGTTACGTCCATCTGATCTTTCAGGATTGCTTTTAGGTTGAGTGACGCCGGGCTGGGCCTATCAATGCAAAAACGTACTCACAGCATCTTCCGGCGGACCTTGTCAGCCTGCCGCAGATGCCGCCGCGAATGTGCGTTCAACGTCGAGAAGAACTCCAGCAGGTTCACA
The DNA here is from genome assembly GCA_049800615.1 of Acidobacteriaceae bacterium. Lineage (GTDB taxonomy): Bacteria > Acidobacteriota > Terriglobia > Terriglobales > Acidobacteriaceae > PALSA-350. The sequence continues at coordinate 1,806 of JBARKD010000005.1, forward strand.
CGCAGGCAGCGGACCAGTGGAGAGGGGAACCGGAAGGCAGTAAGATCAAGACCGTCCGCATCCGTGATGCGCTGCCTCATGGCCGCCTGCGAGTTCAGGAAATGCCGCAACTCCGAAGCCGGGGAATCCAGCAAACGCGGTTGAATCAGCTTTGGGGCCCGCATTTTAATGATCGGCCGGCACTCCATACTCCATACCAATAAGCGGCCGTAGAGACCAAGTTCGCATGATCCTTTGCTTTCGAGGCCCGCTTTGCGGATTGCCGTCAGCGCCGCATCCACCGCCGGCAGGAAGACTTCAGTGGTTGCGCGCAGATGCGCAAGATTTTCCGCAATCGACCAGGAGCGTGGTCGAGGCTGCCAGGACAGCTGCTCTTCGCTCATTCCCCAGCAAAGCCTGGTGGCCGCAGCCTCGACCGCGAGTGTAGCCTCGGATAGCTCAGTGGTCTTTGCCAGTGCCATGCGATCCACCAAGCTAGCCACGCCTACCCCCTCCGCATACCCCTGGCACCGTCTGCTGGCGTTAACTGAGAGCATCACTGCGCGAGAATACTAACGCCGGCAACGCGTGCCGCGCCTCGGCCAAAAGGTTGAGATGTGAGCCAAACCACAGGCTTGTCCGAGTCCTCGCTATACCGCACGGTCGCTGGCTCTACGCTTCAGGTCACCCTGGCAAAGTCGGCAAATTACATAAGTAATGCCACCGTTGCGCGCGGGATGTCGCGTTTCGGCAACAACAGAGTCTAATCTTGGTATTCCCCTGCACGTTTTGGATCTGCCATGGATAGAACACATGCGATGCCCTTTCGCCGGGTATTTTCCCGTGCGTGGCGCTTACCCTCGTCCACTGCTATAAGAAGTCGCCCCGGTGCTCTTCACATACTGGCCGTGCTGGCGCTCGTTTCCTTGATGTCAACCCGATCGGCCAGCGGAGCCGCGGCGGCTGTTTCTCAAGCGCAGGTGATCAACACCCTGGCGGGCAACGGTACTCCTGGTCACGGCGGTGACGGAGGCGTTGCCAGCAATGCCTCGCTGAACGCTCCATCCGGACTGGCAGAGGACGGCGCGGGTAATCTCTACATTGCCGACACAGCGAACAACTGTATTCGTAAAGTAGCCGTGGGCACGGGCGCAATTTCCACGTTTGCGGGTAATGCCAACGCCGGATTTGCCGGCGATGGAGGGCCAGCCGCGAGCGCGGAGCTCGATGCACCCGTCGGTATCACGTTCGATAGCACGGGAAATCTCTACATTGCCGACACCGGGAACCAGGTTGTCCGCGAGGTAAGCTCCTCCGGAACGATCACGACGGTGGCCGGAAGCCACGCGACGGGCTACAGCGGGGACGGCGGCACGGCTACCAGTGCAACGCTGTATAGCCCCACCAGCGTCGTTCTCGATAGTGCGGGGAACCTATACATTGCCGATGCCGGCAACAACCGCATTCGCCAAGTGAACGCCGCAGGCACGATCATTACTTTCGCCGGAAACGGAACCGCGGGCTATAGCGGGAATGGCTCCGCGGCCACGGCAGCCGAACTGAACAACCCTTCTGCCCTAGCAGAAGACAGCAAAGGAAATCTGTACATCGCCGATACGGGGAATCATGCGATTCGCATGATCAACTCGTCAGGAGTGATTACAACAGTAGCCGGCACAGGGAGCGCTGGATACAACGGGGATGGCGGGCAGGCGACGAGCGGAGCTTTGCACTCGCCCGCAGGCGTGACGCTGGTCAGTGCCGGCGCGCTCTACATCGCGGAAGGCGGCAACAACGTGGTTCGCATGGTAACGACCGCGGGCGTGATGACGACACTGGCGGGGAACGGTTCGAGTGGGTTCAGCGGAGATGGGGGCCTACCGCAAAACGCCTCCTTGGACAATCCTCATGGATTGGTGTTCGATGCGAATGGGAACCTGTGCATTTCAGACCAGGGAAACAATCGGGTTCGAGAGCTCGATGCACCGGCGGGTAGTGTGATTTTTCCCACCACGTCGGTTGGAGCGACCAGTACCGCGACAACCATGGCGCTCGAGATAAATGCGCCGGGAACAACCCTCACCAGCGTAACCGTTCCTGTTTCTCAGAGCGGCAGCCAGGAGTATTCGGTTACAAGTACAGGCTGCGCCTTGAACACCGCGCTCGACGCGGGAACCTTATGTAACGTTGCCGTTACGTTTACGCCGGCCTATCCAGGAAGCCGGCCCACCCCTTTGCAAATTACGACTTCGGCAGCAACCATGTTCAGCTTTGGAATGATAGGTGTGGGAGCCGCGCCTCAGGCAGCACTGACGCCCGGGGTTATCACCACCATTCCATCGACATTAGTGGGTTCATTGGCCGGACCTGATTCTCCTTTCACCGTGGCTTTCGGGTACTTCTCGAGCCTTACAGGTAGCACCATTGTGGATAGCGCTGGGAATCTTTATCTTGCGCTGGATGCTCCAGAAGGGATGATTCAAACGGGCGCGGTTGCCAAGGTGACGCCGGCTGGGACCGTCTCTGCATTATTCAATCAGGCAGCATTTGGTCTAATGGGACTCGCACTGGACAGCGCCGGCAATGTGTATGCGGCGGCAACGGGCGCTAGCTGCGTTGAGAAGATTTCTGCATCGGGCGTGGCTACAACGGTGGCCGGTTTCTGCTACGAATACTACAACGATGTCGGCGCCAGCGGCTTCGGCGGAGACGGCGGGCTGGCAACAGCCGCGCTGCTGAATGGTCCCGCGTCGGTGGCCGTCGATGCTGCCGGAAATGTCTACATTGCAGACACCAACAATAACCGGATCAGGAAGGTCACGGCAGCAACCGGAATTATCAACACCATTGTGGGAAATGGGACTGCCGGTTTCAGCGGGGACGGCGATCCCGCGGCCAATGCAGAACTGAACGACCCGAAGAGCGTGGCACTCGATGCCGCCGGCAATCTTTATATCGCCGATGACGGCAACAATCGGATTCGTAAAGTAGCGGTGGCCAACAGCATCATCACGACGATCGCAGGAAACGGCACGGCCGGCGATCTTGGGGATAACGGCCCGGCGCTTGAGGCTGAATTAAATCAGCCCACAAGTCTTGCCATCGATGGCGCCGGGGATCTGTACCTGGCCGACAGCGTAGACAGCACGGTACGCATGATCAACGCTGAGGGGACCATCACGACGGTTGCCGGGGGTGGCACGCAGACCGGCGACGGCGTCTCGGCAACCAGCGCCAGCATAAACGTGCTCGGCGTGGCTGTCGGCAGCACGGGCAACCTTTACATCTCCGATGGATCAGCAGTTCGAAATGTCAATGTTTCGCAAAGCTCCTTGAGCTTTGGCAACGTGCAGGTGGGTGCGCCGGCAACGCAAACTGTCCAGGTCACGGATACGGGCAATGCCCCTCTCTTGTTCACGGCGCCTGCCTCCGGCATGAATCCGAACATCCCGGCAGGGTTCACCCAGGACAGCAACGGCACTTGCCCGCAGGTAAATCCGGGTTCGCAACCAGCCCCCTTGGGGGCAGGAGCCAGCTGTTCGCTGGTGGTAGATTTTGCTCCGGCAACAGCAACGGCGCAGAGTGGAACCGCGACGATCGCAGACAATAGCCTGGGAACAAGCGCCATGCAAAGCATTCTGCTCAGCGCCACCGGCACCACCGCCGGCACAACGACGACGATCAGTGTGGCCACGCCTACCTACGGTTCGACTGCGGTGAGCGCGACCATACTGGCGACATCGGGCAGCCTTGTGCCCGTAGGATCTGTCGTGTTTGTAGTGGACGGCGCCACGCAGCCGCCAATAACCGTTAACTCCTCAGGAGCAGCAACCCTGCCATCGACGGTTTCGAATGCACTCGCCGTAGGTTCGCACACGATCGATGCGACGTATACCAGCAGCTCCGCCGGGTTCAGCGGCAGCCTGGCGACGCGCATCTTCTCGGTGAGCCCCGCGCCACCGTCGATAGGAATTGCGGCCGGTAATACATCCTTGACGGTGACCGCCGGTAGCTCCGTAACCGATACGTTGACGATTACACCGGCGGGTGGCTACACAGGGGCTTTGCAGTTGTCGTGTTCGGGATTACCGGAGAATGCAACCTGTAGTTTTCAGCCGGCCACCGTTACCCTGACTTCTTCGAGCGGAGCGCAGGCGACGATGCTGACCATACAAACCGCCGGCAACGGCGCAGAAAACCGGTCGTTGCTTCCCAGGGACAACTCGATGCGGCCGGCGGCCGTATTCTGGGGTCTCTTCTTGCTGGGGGCAGGCAGGCGACGGCCGAGATTAACGCGCGGTAAAGGCGCAGTCGCCGTTCTTGCCTGGATCATCTGTGTCTGCGCGCTGAGTGGGTGCGGACAGGGTGGTGGATCGACAGCGAAGACGACGCCCCCAAGTCCTGTTACACCTCCGGGCACATCAACGGTGACAGTCACCGCAAGCGCCTCGGGAAGCACCGTGCAAATCGTCACACTCAAGTTGACCGTACAGTAGGTCGCCGGCAGACGCCCTGTCTTGCCCATGGCAAGATAAACGGCAAAAGAGGGCGCGGTGGCTGGTAAAAAAGCGGAGGAATCTATTCCTCTGTCTAGACGATACCGACGGACGGCACGCAGCTATCAGTGAAGAGGGTACCCCAGGAGGCATCGAGATCAAGCCACCGTTGCGTGTCAAACCAGCTGGTGGGAAGCTCTGGAATATGCAACAAGCCGTGGCCGGCGGCGCAAATCAGCTCCGTACCATTCCATGCGAGGAAACATCGCGAAGCTTCTCCCACGCGGGCAGGGTTCGAGAGCACCCGAAGACAAACCGGGCAGCGCTTTCGTTGATCCCGCAGTATCCATCGAAAGCCGAACAGAAATCCAAAGAAGGACACCGTTAGCTGGATATATTGCGCGTTGACCTCGCTCTGCGCGTGCCCATAAGCGGCATCGACTGCCGTGAAATGCACCAGCAATACCAGCAGGAAAATCTTGCTCCACAGAAAGACCCATCGTCTGGCCCTGCCGGTCCAGGTCAGGCGCCCGGTGTGGCGCGGGTATTCGCCAAGAGGCAAAGGCGTGGTCGCCGGCAGCGCGATCAGGGCAACGATGAGTGTAAACAGAAAGACCGAGAACGGAAGGTGGTTTTGCTCGGTCAACGAGATGCAATCAAAACGCTCGCTACCCCCTTCCTCGAAGTTGACCGTCATGTATTGCCATCCCCGCGAACGGTTCGCAGACCCCGCGGTTCGTAACTGGCCGAGGACGAATCCACCGGACTTCGATGACAGCATCGCGAGGTGCGGCTCATCCTCCAGCAGCCACGCATCGACCCGTCCGGGTAGCCGCAAAGAATTCTCGTCGACGATGCCCGCAATCAGGACGTGCTGCCCGCCAATGTCGGCGAAACTTCCCAGGATTTCCCGATCGCCGGCAAAATTCTCCTGCCAGGCCGCTTTTGTCAGGAACACCCTGGCTGCGTTTCTGCTGTTCGCATATCTGCCACCGCCTTGGGGGGACAGGCTGAGTAATTGAAAAAGATTATCGCTTGTCCTGCCAATCGACAGTTCCACAGCCCGGTGCCGGGAAATATGTACGCGTTTCAGGATCGGTTGATAGAAAGCGAGTCCGGTAAACAAGTGCCGCGCGCTTGTCTTCCACAACCGGTATTCCTGGAATCCGATGGTTGGCAATTGTGAGCCGGAATAGCCGCCCCGGGAAATCATGACCAGGCCATCCCGCTCAGGTGTAAACGAGCGCCGCATGGCGTTGTTTGCCCCCGGCAGCAACAAACAAAACAGGAGACTGGCCGCGGACCATGCGGCTAGGGAAATCGAACAACGAGACGCGGAACCAGGGCGCATGACCCGATGCCGAAGCGAGGTCGAAGCATTCCGCCGGACCCAGAAAGCATCCGGAAACGCCCCCAGGCTGAATTCGATGACTCCCCGAGCCTCGCTAAACGAACCGCCGCGCAATGCCTGCCCGGCATGCCAGAGCTCTGCTTCCCACTCGGCGGCCCACTCTGCCCTTTCCCGGCCCGGTACCAGCCATCCGGCACAGCCGATGATGAACGATGAAAGGGACAGGGCGCCAAGGCGGAGGTTCATGCGTTCCTGACCTCCTGAGTCATCTTCTGCAGCAGCGGATAACGCTTTTGCACCACCTGCAGGGTGGCCACGCCGGTGCGCGTCAGCTTGTAGTATTTCCGCGCAGGACGCTGCTCGGCGTCGGCGATCGATTGCTGCTCCCACTTGGAGACGATCAGACCGTCCCGCTCCAGGCGGCGCATCGCCGGATAGACTGTCCCGCTCGGCAGACCTGTCGCTTCCATCACGCTGAAACCGTAGATCTGGCCGGCATGAATGGTCTGGAGAATCAGCGCCGCGGTGTGCGAGAGTTTCGGCTCAGTGGCCATGGCAACCATTTTACCTATGTAGCATACTGTTTTTGCAAGCCCTATGTAGCATACTATTGACTTGTTCTAAGCTAGTATGCTACATAGGGGTTGCCGTCCAGGATCGTGCCCCATGCTTCAACTGCAAAATATCTACAAAAGCTATCGCGGTATACCGGCTATCTCCAATGTGAGTTTTCACGTCGACAGCGGTGAGGTAGTCGGATACCTGGGACCTAACGGATCCGGGAAATCGACCACCGTCAAGATCATTACCGGCCTGTTACAACCCAACGAGGGCCGTGTGCTCTTTCAGGGGAGGAACATTCGCGACGATCTGGCCGGCTTTCGTGCGGTCATCGGTTATGTGCCGGAAGAGGCGCACCTGTACACCTACCTCTCTGGACTGGAATATCTGCAACTGGTCGGGAGACTGCGGGGACTGGGCGAGCGGCTGATACAAAGTAAGGCCACCGGCTTATTAAGGTTGCTCGGCCTTGAGTCCTGGCGTCATTCGCCCATCTCCATGTATTCCAAGGGAATGAAGCAGCGGGTGTTGATCGCAGCCGCGCTGATGCACGACCCGCAGTTGTTGATTTTTGACGAACCCCTCTCCGGGTTGGATGTTCTCTCCTCCCGCCTGTTCAAGGACTTGCTTCTCGAATTGACCGCGGCCGGAAAAGCCGTTCTTTATATCTCTCACGTTCTCGAAGTTGTGGAGCAAATCTGCAGTCGCGTGGTGGTCCTTGGCCAGGGAAAGATTCTGGCGGATGCCAGCCCTTCCGAATTGGTAGGGATGATGCAGCTCGAGAACCTGGAAAGCGTGTTTGCCCAACTGGTTCAGCAGGAGGACACACGGTCCGTAGCGCGTGAACTGGTCGACGTTATCAGGGTGCAACATGTTTAGCGGGCTGCGCATTTTCGCTCCGCCCAAGTTCCCTGTCTTGTCGCTGGATGTCCGTGCGCAGATGCCGGTGCCGGTCGTTCGCGAACGAAGTCAATTCCATCTTCTGGTTCGCCATTCCCTCGATCGATTTTTCAATAACGATCTGATTTCGGCGGAAAGTGACGAGAAGGCGCGTTTTTTCCAGGTGCTCCACGCCTTCGCTCTTCCCGGGGCAGTGGTGGCCCTGTACCTCGCTCCCCTGTACCATCGACCGGATCCCCGCACTTTCTGGTCGCAGGCAAGCGATCACTATTTTTACGTAACGTATTCCCTGGTGGCTCTTGGCGTGCTGACCATCTTTGCCTGGGATCTATTTTTCCCGGACTTGCTTGATGTCAACGTTCTCGCCCCTCTGCCCATCCCCAGCCGAAGATTATTTCTGGCCAGGATTCTCGCAGCCTGCCTCTTCCTGGGGCTGTTTGTCTCCGGTATCAATGTGCTGGGAATCGTCTTTTATCCGCTCTTCACGGAGCAGCCTGGCATGGCACATCTGATGCTTGCCCACACGCTGGCAGTGCTGGGGAGCGGCGCCTTTGCGGCCGGCTTCTTCCTCGCCCTTCAGGGCACGCTCGTGGCCGTCTTCGGCGAACGCCTCGCTCGGACCATTGCGCCTTTTCTGCAAGGCATCTCCACCACGATTCTCCTGACAGTGCTTTTGCTTTTTCCTGCCTCATCCCAATTTCTCGAGCCTTTGACACACACCTCGGCCGCCGGATATTTTCCGCCGTTCTGGTTTCTTGGAATTTACGAAGTCCTTCTCTCCGGCTCTTCCTCGCCGCCTGTTTTCCGGGGCCTGGCCAAGACAGGCTGCATCGCAATGGCTATCGTGGCTGCTCTGGTAGTGGTTTCGTACCCCCTGGCCTACCGGCGCAAGATGCGTCACTTAGTCGAAGGATCCGGGAGGTTGGAGACGCGAGCGGCCGCCTCAGCACTTGTCAGTCGCCTGCTGCATGCAATCTATCTGCGGAGCAGAGTGCAGCGCGGTATTTATCACTTTATCAGTTACTCTTTGCTGCGCACCCAGCGTTACCGCGTGTATCTTGCCATGTATGGCGGGCTGGGGCTGGCGCTGATTGTCGCCGGCGGCTTGCTCCTGAAAGTACAAAACGGCCATGTCGGCCTTGCCCTGTCGGCGGATGGTGTGCGGGTTGCTATCCCGATTGCCGCCTTCTGGACAATCGCCGGATTGCGCACGGCGTTTCTGTCTGCAGCAGATAAAGGGGGAGGTTGGGTTTTTCGCGTGATCCTGGGCCGGCCGGGTGCGAAGCATCTCGAGACCGCCATGCTGTGGATTCTCCCTTGTGCTTTGCTCCTCACGTTGGCACTGGTTGCGCTGACGGGTCTGGTGGCGCCACAGGAGTTACGCGGCTGGAAGAGCCTCCTCATTGAGGCGTTGGCGGCAACTGGGCTCTGCGTACTGCTGACGGATGCATTGTTCGTCAACGTGACAAGCCTGCCCTTCACTGGCGAGGGCAGAGGATCCACGAACAACCTTGCATTGATCCTGTTGCAATACTTCGGCCTCTTCCCACCCCTGATACTGATAACCGTCAGCCTTGAGCCCTGGTTGGCCGAGAATGCGTGGCATGTGGCCGCGGCCATGGGAATCATCGCCGCGGCGCATTTCGCCCTGCATACGATTCATAAGGAGCGTTCTGAAAATTACGCCAATCTCATCGATCTGGATGAGGATGAGGAGGAGTTTCCGCAACGGCTCGGCCTTCGCTATTAGCCGGAGAAAATTTGGAACCTCGGTGGATTCGGGTGCGTATAACCTGCTGTCGGTGAGCCCACGAAAGGCTTGTGAGTGTTCGGAAACGGACGGATCTGTACACTCCCGAACACGCTAGAACTGGTCTCATATATGGGTTCATGTATGGGTCTGGGGCTTCTGGTTGGACCCTGAGCCCCGCTTCGAGGGCGGGTCTCATGCGCGGCCTCTAGGAATTTGTCTATTTATGAGACCAGTTCTAGCAGAATTTGCACGCGAATCAGCGTCCTGCATATTGCAAGAAATCGAGCGATCCTGGATGCCGCGGCGTCCGTACGTTAGGCCCGAAAACTGCAACTGTTGTGTCGGAATTGTGGAAGGATGCCATGACAAACTTCTTCCCTCGGAGTCTCCGATTTCTCATCAGAGACTTTTGTCTGCTCTTGCTTCTCCTTCCCTCTGCCGCGATTGCCCAATCGACGGGGAGCCTGCGCGGCCAGATCCTCGATCCCACAGGCGCGGTCGTGCCGGGTGCAACGGTCACGCTTACTCAGGGCCCTGCGGTAAAGACCGCCCAGTCCGGTGGCGACGGTGTCTACTCGTTTAAAGTATTGTCTCCAGGCTCTTACACCCTGGAGGTGCAGGCTGCCGGGTTCGCTGCCTTCTCCAAGACCGGAATTGTCATTGCGTCGGGTCAGGCACGCCAGGAGAATGTATCTCTCTCGATTGCGATTCAACAGCAGGACATCACGGTAAACGATCAGGCCGCCGGCGCAAGCATCAATCCGGATGAGAACGCAAGCGCGATGGTGGTCAAAGGAAGCGACCTGGATGCTCTCTCCGACGATCCCGATGAATTGCAAAACGAACTCCAGGCGTTAGCCGGCCCGGCGGCGGGGCCAAGCGGAGGCCAGATCTACATCGACGGCTTTACCGGTGGCCAGATTCCTCCTAAATCGTCCATCCGTGAAATTCGTGTAAATCAAAACCCCTTTTCCGCGGAGTTCGACAAGATTGGCTATGGAAGAATCGAAATCCTGACTAAACCTGGCTCGGACAAGTTTTCCGGCCACATCACATCGCTGGGCAACGATTCAGCCTGGAATACAGCCAATCCCCTGGTTAGCCAGCAGCCGAGCTATTACTTGTACTTCCTCCAGGGAGATGTCAACGGGCCCTTGAGTAAGAACGCTTCCTACTTCGCAAGCGCGTTTCACTTCGACCGGCAAAATCAGAGCATTATCAATGCCGTTAATCCGGAGGATCCGAGTACTCCTTTCAGTCAAGCTTTGCCGAACCCATCGTCGCTTCTGGTCGTCAGTCCGCGGGTAGACTTGCAACTGGGAAAAAGCAATACATTATCGATTCGCGACAATTATGTTCGCTCGCTTGCCACGGCAAACGGTCCAGGTCAGCTCAGCCTCCCCGAGCAGGCATTCAATGTAACCAACCAGGAGAACGCCATCCAGCTTAGCGACACGGTGGTGGTAAGCCCGCACGTGCTCAACGAGACTCGCTTCCAGTGGCGCCGGGTCCGCAACAACCAGGTTGCCTCCTTCTTCACTCCTACCGTCACCGTGCAGGGCGCCTTTACCACCGGGGGAAGTAATTCCGGCATCGTGCGCGACCACCAGGACCTCTTCGAATTGCAGAATTATTCCACGCTCACCGCGCGGAGTCACACCATACGCTTCGGGGTTCGGCTGCGCGCCGATCGCGATGCGAATTACTCCACGTCCGGAGCGAACGGAGATTATCTCTTCACTTCGATCGACCAATACCTGGCGCAGACCCCTGCGCAATACCAATCCACGGTTATCCAGAACCCGCTGGTACGAGCGATTCTCTTCGACGGCGCTCTCTTTTATCAGGACGATTGGCGTGCCAGGCCGAATCTCACGCTGAGCTACGGCTTACGATTTGAGACGCAGAACCGGATTCGCGATCACGCCGATTGGGGCCCCCGCTTCTCTCTGGCCTGGGCGCCCGGCCATATGGGTAAGACCCCTCCCAAGACGGTCGTGCGCGCCGGCTACGGTTGGTTCTACGATCGCTTTACGGTGCCAACGTCATTTTTCTCCATCGACGGCGCACCCTACATCATGCAAGCGATCCACCAGAATGGTTCCAATCAACAAAGCTATGTGATCAATAATCCCGACTTCTACGATCCGAACGCTCCGGCGTCGCCCGGCACCTTGGCGAACGAAGCCACATCAGTTCCATCTATTTACAGTGTTGACCACCACTTTCATGCCGCCCTCAGCATGCAGGGCGGCGTCGGAATCGACCGGCAGATCGCCAAGAAGGTGATGTTCAACGCGACCTATTTGTTTACTCGCGGGGTGCATCAGTATTTAACCAATAATGTAACCGCGCCTGAGTTCGATCCTTCGACCTACACCGTCATTGGCCCGATTCCCTCTGTCTACAACTATCAGTTTCAGTCCGGCGGCATTTACAAGCAGAACCAGATCATCGTAAGCACCAATGCCCAGTTGCATCATCTGACGCTGCATGGTTCCTACACGTTCAATCAGGCTAAAAGCGATACGCAGGGGGTTAACTACGTTCCCTCGGTGGCCCAGGATCCGGGTCTCGACTACGGGCGCGCTACTTTCGGAATCACCAACCGGCTCTTCTTAATCGGAACCTACGCCGCGCCCCACGGCATCACCATTGCGCCGCTTTTGGCAGCCCAGTCCGGCACTCCCTACAACCTGGTGACGGGCGGCGATTTCACCGCCAACAACCAGTTCAATGCCCGGCCTACCTATGGCACATGCGGTGCGCCAGACGTGATCTCTACCCCATACGGTTGTCTTGACTCGAACCCCGTAGGCAAGGGAGAGAAAATCGTCCCCTACGGAGCCGGCATCGGGCCGGCCAACTTCGTGATGCACATGCGCGTGAGCAAGGTAATCGGAATCGGTCCCCGAATCGAAGGTTCCAAAGGCCCGGGTGGACCCCAGGGAGGCAATGGCAGCGTCAACGGCCGGGGGCTGAGTGGTGGTGGCGCCCCACCTAAGCTGGATGCGGCGGTCTCCCGCAAATATAGCCTGACCCTGGTCGGCGGCGCGCTTAACATCTTCAACATCGTCAACCTGGGCACGCCCAACGGCACCCTGGCCTCACCGCTGTTCGGCAAGACGCAATCTCTGGCCAACGGACCCTTCGGATCACCGACCCCGGGAAACCGCGCCATTTTCGTTCAGGCTATCTTCACGTTTTGATGCGATCAACGCGCCGTTTTTTGCCACCATACGGAAAGCTGTAGCCACCGAGTGCGGGGTTTTTGCTTAAGGGCTGTCGCTGGTGTGGCTGGTAGGCTTTAACGGCTGGCCGTGGCCTGGGGAGTGATACAAAAAGACGCCCAGGGCCAGCAACAGCGTCACGACGATGATTACGGTCAGCACCAGGCGCGCAATATTGGAAGGGCAGAACTCTCCGACCCGCGGCATCGCCACATTATATCGAGCCAAAGGGCGCGAGCGTAACATCTTGCCACGGTTACGTTTTGCACCATCGAAATTCCTGCTGGGCACCTTCCCCGGCTTCGAGCGCATCTATCAAGAAGCCTGCCTTGGTTGAAGGCTAAGATCGACCTTGCTAAGGGGTTAATCAAGTGGTAACGATCTCAATCGATGAGCATACACCAGCAAATTGGGGAGTGCTTTGCTCGGGCTGCGACAGGCTTCGCTTTGACTGACGTGGACGGGAAAGTAATCCATGCCAACGAAACTATGGCCAGGATCGTCGATCGAAGCCCGGACGAAATTGACGGCTCAAACCTTTTTGAGCTTACGCATCCCGAAGACCGCTCGCGGCATCATGACCTGCTGCGGAAGCTCCTCCATGAGGAGATCGGTAGTTTTGTCATCGAGAAGCGCTATGTTCGTCCCGACGGAACTCCCGTGTGGGTACGCAACTCAGTGAGCCTGATCGACGGCGAGCAGGCCGGCGCTCCTAACGTAGTTTGCATCAGCGAGGACATCGACCAGCACAAGAACGCTGAGCGGATGCTCGAACAGCAGGAGCAAATGGCTGCGATCGGAAGATTGACGTCTTCCATCGTTCACGAGATCAACAATCCACTGGAAGCAGTTCTCAACCTGCTGTTTCTGGCTCGGCATTCGGCCGATCTCGGCTCGGCACAGCATTTCCTGCGAGATGCGGAAGTGGAGTTGGGACGCGTCTCCGAGATCACCATGCAGGCGCTGCAGTTTCATCGCCAGTCTTCCTCCGCAGCGCCTGTCGATGTGGTGGAGATACTGCAGTCGGTTTTGGCACTGTTCAAAGGGAAATTCAAAATGGCCGGCGTAAACCTGCTGCTGAAAACAACCGATAACCCCGAGCTCGTGTGTTTCGCAGGCGAGGTGCGGCAGGTTTTTGTGAACCTGATCGCGAATGCGGTCGAGTCCATGACCGAGGGCGGCCGGCTCATGGTCAAGGTGCGGCCTGGTACCGACTGGCGAACCGGAAAACACGGGGTGCGGATCACTATTGCAGACACGGGCCACGGGATGAGCGCGGAGACGCTTCGCCATATGTACCAGGCTTTCTTCACGACCAAGGGATTCTCAGGTTCAGGCCTCGGCCTGTGGGTTACCGCCAACATCGTCGCCAAGCACCAGGGGCGCATTCATGTTCGCAGCAGTCGACTCGCCGGTTCCCGTGGCACGGTTTTCACGCTGATTTTTCCCTACAGCGGGGCCGCAGGCAAAAGTACGGGGTTTCAGGCCGCTTAACAGGCTGCGGAAAAACGCGCCGAAGCAACGAGCGAGGCGCTAGATAATGTATCCCTGCCTAGACAGGTGGCTACGCCTGGTAGGCTTGTCGAGCCGCTGCGTTGTTTTTCCGCAGCCTGT
>JBARKD010000006.1:0-17937 GCA_049800615.1 Acidobacteriaceae bacterium
CCCTGCATCAGATCAACAAAATCCGATCCAAAGCAGCGTCTCCATGGTTCTGACACTGCAGCAGAAGTCACTGGTTTTTCCTGACATGGCAACCAGCAAAAAGCATCTCAGCGATTGGGACAAATGCAAGCTGGCGGCCAATACGAGCGTGGCCTTCTCCACGGTCGGCGCTGCTTTGCTGGGTGCCGGCATCGGGCAGGCGCGCAATGCTCCAGCAGGCTATGGCCAGGGGTTTGAAGGCTACGGGAAGCGATTGGGGGCAGGTATGGCCCGCTCTGCTTCCTACAATGTATTTGGCCCTTGCCTGATCGCAACCGCAACTCACGAAGATCCTCGTTTCTTCGTCAGGCGGCTCGACTTTCGCGAATCGCTGAAATACGCCGCTGTGCGCCTGGTAATGACCCGGAACGACGCAGGAGAGCAGGTAATCAATTACTCCGGCCTGGTGGGCACCTTGGCGGCGGAAGCCTTGGCGAACACCTACTATCCAAGCGGAAGCCGGGGGGTTGGCAGCACGCTGATTCGTTATTCAACCGATATGGGGACCAGGTACGCGGGTCACCTGTTGCGCCAGTATTTGCCGATGATTGATCGAAGGCTCAAACTGTCGTCGCAGTAAGAAACTGCGGCGATATCGATGTGCCGGCGTCCGAGTGTGCGCTCGACAATCGGGAGCGCACCCGTTACCGCAATTCAGAGCCATCCTTTATTGCGAGCAATCCGAGCCGCTTCATGCCTGCTCGAGGCACCCAGCTTGGAGATCGCCTCGGAGAGATAGTTACGTACCGTCCCCTCTGTCAGGCGCAGCGAACGCGCTAGTTCAGCGGTCGTTTCACCGTCGCCCGCGCGGCGCAGGATCAAACGTTCTCTGTCCGTGAGGGGGTCTCTCTCCGTGCTCCATATTTCCGAGGCCAGTTGAGGATCCACAATGCGTTCTCCGCGACTCACCCTGCGGACCGCGTCTGCAAGTTCTTCCGACGGCCGGTCCTTGAGAAGATAACCAGAGGCTCCGGCCTCCAGCGCTCGCCGCAAATATCCCGGGCGCGCGAAGGTCGTCAGGATCAGGACGCGTGTGTCCGGATAAAGCTCCTTCACGCGGGCGGTGAGTTCGAGCCCGGTCATCTTGGGCATCTCAATGTCAGCGACCAACACGTCCGGCCGGTGCTTTCCAACAGCCTGGAGAGCCTGCTCCCCGTCAGGAAAAGATCCAAGCACCTCCATATCAAGCTCGATCGAGAGCAGCGCAGCGAGCGCGCCGCGCAACATGCTTTGATCCTCCGCGAGCACTACGCGCATTTTTTGCGTCACAGGGAATCCGCCTTCCCCGCAGGCTGTGCCGAAGACGCACACTCCAGCGGCATCGTGAGCTCCACGCTGGTTCCTCCATGCGCAGAAGCTGTCAGCTTCACCGTTGCCGCCATGGATTGAAGCCGCTCGCGCATGCCACGCAGGCCATTGCCTTCACGAATTGGCCCGCCCAGGCCATTGTCCTCAATCGTCAAATGAATCGTCCCCTTTTCTTCGAGGAGAGCCACCCGACAAACCGTTGCGTGCGCATGGCGGACGATGTTCGTCACAGCCTCGCGCAGAGCCAGGCACAGCGCATTGACCTGGGGAGGAGAGAGGTTCACCGGGGCGAGAGCCGTGGTCAGTTTCACATCCACGGCAAGCAGGCTTCGCCGGGCGCGGCCGATCTCTGCAGCCAGTCCTTCGGCGCGGTAGCCGGACACAGCTTCTCGCACTTCGGCAAGGGCGTTCCGGGCAGTCTGCTCCGCTTCCACGATCTCGTTCCGCGCGCGGTCCACATCGCGCAACAGAAGCCGTTGGGCGAGATCGAGTTTCACGGTAATAACAGTCAGCGTATGGCCGAGGAGGTCGTGCAGATCGCGTGCAATGCGCTCGCGCTCCGCTTCCTGCGTCAGACGTTCGATCTCGGAATTAGCGCGCTCCAGAAGAGCATTCGTCCGTCCCTGCTGCGCGTAGGCAAAGTTACCGAGGCCAAGGATCACGCAATAGAAGAGGATGCTTTCGCTCGTCGCAAAAGGGCGACCGAGGTACCAACTCTCTGCCAGCACGCCCGCCATCAACGCTGCCAGCACCAGAAACAGGTTGCGCAAGCGACTGTGGAAGAGACAAAGGACCACGAAGGGGTAAACAAATATGGCGGCCGCCTGCTCGTTGAGCGGGTAATAGAGGAAGGCGGTGAGAAAGAACAGGACAAACGCAATCGTCTGCGGCCGCCCCGTCAGCTCGAAGACGGCAAAATAGAGGATCAGAAATGCCGCGTACAGTACCCCCAGTTCCATCCAGACCACAAACGGGTGCCGGTAGGACTGCATAACCAAGAAAGAGGCGGAATAAATTACCCCCACCCAGCGCAGGATTGCGCGGCCACGGACCTCCCGGTTCGCGGAGCGGACGCGCGTATCCGGGCTGGCCGCGTTTCGTTCTGCCGCGGGGGATTGCCCTGCGCTCATACTTCCATCATCCCACCGCGCCAACGCCTTGCGGTACCCATCCATGTCATAGGCAACGCATGACAGCTGTCATGCTGCAGGGTCATAGGCAACGCATGGCAGCTGTCAATGCTGCAGGCCGTAGTTGACCGTCTAGACGCTTACCAATATAATGGTGCTATGCCGCGGCCGAGAAGCCACGAGAAGCGGACTGCCATTCTGAAGGCGGCAACGCGTGTCATTGTCACCCAGGGCCTCAGCGCGCCGACGGCCGTCATCGCGAAAGAGGCCGGCATTGCCAATGGTTCGCTTTTCACTTACTTCGAGACAAAGATGGAACTGTTCAACCAGCTCTACCTTGAGCTCAAAACAGAGATGGCAACGGCTGCCATGAAGGATATAGCAGAAGGAGTAGACCTTCGTGAGCAGTTCTTCCGTATGTGGCGAAACTGGGCGAACTGGGCTGTGTCCTATCCTGAGAAGCGGCGCGCCCTTGCGCAATTGAGCGTTTCCGGCGAGATCACGCCGGAAATCCGTGCGGCCGCCCACAGGACGATGGCGCCCATTGCCGAACTGCTCCAACGAAGCCGCGCAGGCGGACCCATGAGCAAGGTCCCGATGAGCTTTGTCGTCATGCTGATGAGCTCGATAGCCGAGGCGACGATGGACTTCATGACCCAGGATCCGGCAAATGCAAAGAAGCACTGCAAAACTGGTTTTGATGCCATTTGGCGCATCGTGACCTGATTTTTTGCAGTTTAATTATGACTGACTAGACAGTCAACACTGAGGGACGATAAATGCCTGTCCTTCGCCAACAACAAGAGGAGACGCGAAGATGCCAGAAGAAATCAATCAATCCGAAGCGAAGAAAATTGCCCTCGTGACAGGGGGCAGCCGCGGTATCGGCCGCAGCACTGTCATGTCCCTGGCCAAACAAGGGGTAGATACGATCTTCACTTTCAATGCGCATAGCCAGGATGCCGAAGCCGTGATCGCGCAAGCAAACGCGCTTGGAGCCCACGCGATTGCTCTCCATCTCGATGCCGGAAACATCGCATCGTTCGATGGTTTTGTGGCTGGCGTAGAGAATGCCTTGTCCCGGCTCGGCCAGCCGCGCTTCGATTTCCTGGTGAACAACGCGGGTAACAATCACCGCAACATGCCGTTAGAGAAGGCGACCGAAGAGGAATTCGACAGCGTCTGCAACGTCCACTTCAAAGGCGTGTTCTTTCTGACGCAGAAGCTTCTCCCTCTGATGAAGGACGGCGGGCGCATCGTCAACGTGTCGACGGCGCGCACGCGCATCGCTAGCCCCGGGGGAGCCGTCTACGCTTCGATGAAAGGAGCGGTTGAGGTGCTGTCGAGGCATATGGCCCTCGAGTTAGGCCCGCGCAAAATTGCCGTCAATGTGGTCGCGCCGGGCCCGGTTGAGACGGACTTCAGCGGCGGTATCGTTCGCGACAATCCCGCGGTCAACAAGAGGATCGCTGAGAATACAGCCCTGGGCAGGGCAGGTCTCCCCGAAGATCTTGGACCGATGATCGCTTCCCTTCTTTCGCAAGAGAATCATTGGATCAATGCACAGCGTATCGAGGTTGCAGGCGGTGTCGCAATCTAGCCTTCGTCCTACTACTGAGGAACGAAGACATCACGGCTTGCGCTGCCTGGGTTGGACACCTGGGCAGCGATGACGTTCTCTGCAGAAAGGGAACGTCCGCCTTGCGGCGGGCCGGCAGACATGCCTGCAGGTTCAACCCCGCATACGCGCCATTCAGGATCCTCCGACGCGATAAGCATTGCCTGGGCAGCTGACCTGGCTTTGAGATAGTAGCGCTTCGTCTGGGGGTATAGGTTCAGTGACTGCTGGGGCCGAAGGACCACACAGTAAGCGTGCATGGGCTCTCCCAATTTATTTTGAATAGCTTGGCCCGGGGGATTAACACAATAATAGTAGCAGGCATGCATCCGTGTCTCCTGCGCCGAACTGTCATTGTTTGAATACGGCGGTCCATGAAACACGGCATTTCTGCAAAACTTGCGTGCTTTGCACTCAAAAGCGGGTAGAAATTACCGATATACGGGCCTTTTCCAGGCGACACACCGTAAAAAAAATATTGCCGGTAAATTTGTCCGGGAGCCCGATTAGTCAACGCACGCGCTGCGCTGGCAGGTAGATCAAGGACTGGATTAGTCACGACGGGTCCCTCTCTTGACCCTTGACCCTCAACCAATGACCCTTGACCAATGACCCCTGAGCATCCACCCAAGACGAGAAGCGCAGGCGCTAGCTGGTGCGAAAAACCTCGACTGAGATCTGATAGTCGGGCGCCATCTAAATGCGCACCTAAATACGGACTTGGGCGCCAATGGTTGCGCGGGATAGCCCATCCGCTACACCTAAATCATTTATGGGGGCGAGACAAGTGTAGTGAGTTGTTAATTCGTTCCACAAATTTGTCATCCCGAGAGCCTGTGACTTTTTGCCGTGAAGGGGCGGGGCTTCAGCCCCGCCGTCAATTTGAATAGAAGACCGGCTTCAGCCGCTGAGGGTACAATTTCCCGCCCCTAGACAGAATTGTCATCCCGAGCGCAAGGGGCCCGCGCGCTACTATAACGTGTAAAAGAGGTTCCGTCTCTTAGGTGCTGATGTGATGCCGCACATCCGCGCCGCGCACCCAGAAGATAACGTCTTCGGCGACGTTGGTCGCGTGATCGGCCACTCGTTCCAGATTACGGGCGATCATGAGTGCATGCAGAGCTTGTGGCGCATGATGAGGCTGCTCTCTGATCAGGTTGGAAAGAGCAAAGAACGCCGTGTCATTCAGCTTGTCGACGTTGTCATCCATGGTCAACACGGAGGTCGCCAGGTCCGCGTCAGCCTGGATGAAGGCTTGCAGAGCCTTGCGCACCATGGCGGAAGCCAGCGAGGCCATTCTCGGAATATCGACCGGCAAATCGATCACGGGGAAAGCCTGCAGATCGCGCACGCGGTCGCTGATGCTGACCGCCTGATCGCCTACACGCTCCAGATCGGCATTGATCTTGATGACAGCAAGGATGAACCGCAGGTCAATCGCCATGGGCTGCTCCATGGCCAATAAATCGAGCGCCATCTGGTCGATTTCGCGCTCGAAGCCGTTGATGGATACTTCCCCGCGCTCCACCAGGTCGCATAAAGAGAGATCGCGGACACGATAGGCCTCGACCGCCCGCTGGATCGCCTGCTCGGCCATGCCGGCCATCACCAGCAGACGCTCCTTCAGATCGTCAAGTCTGCGGTGAAAACGGATTCGCGTCATCCAAACCTGCCCGTAATGTAGTCCTCAGTCCGCTTATCGGTAGGGTTGGTGAAGATCTTATGCGTGGCGTCGAATTCCACCAGCTTACCGTTGAGGAAGAACCCTGTATTCTCTGCCACGCGCGCGGCTTGCTGCATGTTGTGCGTCACGATCACACTCGTGTACTGCGACTTGAGCTGAAAAATGAGGTCTTCAATCTTGGCCGTGGAGACAGGATCCAGCGCAGAAGCCGGCTCATCCATCAACATCACTTCAGGATCCACCGCCAGCGCGCGGGCGATGCAGAGGCGCTGCTGCTGCCCGCCCGAGAGGCTGGCGCCCGACTTCTTCTTGAGATCGTTCTTTACCTCATCCCACAGGGCTGCCTGCTGCAGAGACCGCTCCACCACCTCGCCGAGAATTTTGCGATTGCGGAATCCATTGAGGCGAAGCCCCGACGCCACATTGTCATAAATTGACATGGTGGGAAACGGGTTCGGACGCTGGAAAACCATGCCGATGCGACGGCGTATCTCGACCGGCGAAGCCTGCGCATAGATATCTGTTTCCCCTACCCGCACCGTGCCGGTGACGCGGCCCACCGGGTTCGTCTCATGCATGCGGTTCAGGCAGCGCACGAACGTGGACTTGCCGCACCCGGACGGACCGATCAGCGCCGTGGCATGGTTCGCCGGAATCTTCAGGCTGATGCTCTGCAGAGTGTGATTGGTGCCGTACCAGGCATTCAGATCCGAAACGTCGATTCCTACACCCACTTAGCTTGCCCCTTTCAGGACTCCGCGGCCCGCTACGTACCTGACCAATGCCACAGACACGACAATCAGCACAATCAACACCAGGGCGCCGGCCCAGGCCAGACGATGCCATTCGTCGTAAGGAGAGAGTGCGTAGACGTAAATCTGTAACGGCAAGGCGGCGATCGGTTGATTGATGCTGGTGCTCCAAAACTGGTTGCCGAAGGCGGTAAAGAGCAGCGGGGCGGTCTCGCCCGCGACCCGGGCAAAGGCCAGCATGCAGCCGGTAATGACGCCAGGAGAGGCCGTGCGTAGCGTGATTGAGAGAACCGAACGCCAATTGGGTAATCCCAACCCAAGAGCGGCCTCGCGCACATTCAGCGGCACCATCAGCAGCATTTCTTCCGTCGTTCGGGTGATCGTGGGGATCATCATGATGCCCAGGGCTGCGCCACCGGCGAGGGCCGAGAAGTGCTTCTGCGGAATCACGATCAGAGTGTAAATGGCAATCCCCATCACGATCGAAGGCACGCCGTTGAGCACATCCGCGGTAAACCGGATCATGTTCGCCAAGCGCTTGTTGCGCCCATACTCCGCGATGTAAATTCCCGCGGCAATGCCTACAGGCACGCCCATCAGGCTGGCGATGGCCAGCAGGATGCCTGATCCAAGAATGGAATTGGCCATACCACCACCCAGTTCGCCCACCGGCTTCGGCACCTGGGTGAAGAAATTGAAATTGAGCGAACTGGCGCCCTTAAAAAGGAGGTAGGCAAAGATAGCCACCAGCGGCGCGATGACGAGGATGGTGCTGCCGATAGCGTACAGCGTCGCCAGGTGGTTCATCACTACGCGAATGAATCGATTGGCAGGCCGCGCGCGAAGCGGCATAGCGTTGGTAGAAGCCATGCGCTATGTACCCCTGACCGGCGCACCGCGGGTGACTGCCCAAACCAATACTCGGGCCAGCGCATTCACAATAATAGTGACGATGAACAAGGCGAGGCCGATTTCAATGAGGGCGCTCAAATAGAGCTCGTCCGAAGCTTCGCTGAACTCGTTGGCAATGACGCTTGCCATGCTGTAGGCCGGGGCAAGCAGGGAACGCACAATTTCCGGCCGATTGCCGATGACCATGGTGACCGCCATGGTCTCGCCCAGAGCACGCCCGAGGCCGAGAATGATCGCGCCCACGATGCCGATGCGCGCGTTGCGCAGGACCCCCATGCGGATCATCTCCCAGCGCGTCGCTCCCAGAGCGAGTACCGCTTCGCGCTGCGCGTGCGGAACAGCCGAGATCACCTCCCGCGTCAGAGAGGAGATGATGGGCAAAATCATAATGGCGAGAATGACGCCGGCAGCGAACATCCCAAATCCATAATTGGGACCGACAAACAGTCCGGACCACCCCAGGGTCTTGATTAGAAATGGATTCACATACAGGCGCAGCGGAGGAATCAGGACAAAAATAGCCCACAACCCATAAACCACGCTGGGTATCGCGGCCAGGAGTTCCGTGAAGAAGGCCAGGAATCCACGCAACCAGGCGGGGCACATCTCGGTGAGGAAAATCGCGAGTCCCAGAGCCAGGGGCACGGCAATCACGAGCGACAAAAGGGAGGAAACGACCGTGCCGTAAATGAACGGCAGCGCGCCGAAGTTGCCGTTGACCGGGTCCCAGGCGGAGCCGAAGAAGAAGGGCAGGCCGAACTTTTGGATGGCGAGCTTGGAGCCTGAAATCAGTTCGACCACGATCAAAGCCACGATGGCGAAGATACTGAGGGCGCATACCAGCATGAGCGCGCCGAAGACGCCATCAGCCATTTTCGAACTTCCGCGGGTGACAAGAAATCGACGGACGGGGGAGATCGGCTCCTCACCGCGGGGAGACGAACCTCCAGCTGCGGGTTTAGTCACGTCACCCTCGGCAGCCACTCGCGGCTCATGAGTATCTGATTTCACCACTCATACCGTAGCGGGATTCAGTGAATTTGAGGTTAAACCAATCACGCCGCAACCGCCTGAAATGTCAAAGATTATGGTGCGCTTGAGCGGGATGGGGATGACGTCCAGGGCAGAATAACATCCGGCGCGACGCGCGGACGCGCCGGATGGAGGGCAGCCTACTTGAGGTTGTTGATGGTCGCGTTGACTTTCTGCGCTACCGACGGAGGCAGCGGCGCGTAGTAAAGCGAGGCCGCCTCGTTCTGATGCTCCATCATGAACTTGAGAAAATCGACAAGCACTTTCCCGTTGCTGGGGTCCTTGGCGGGATTGGGAACCAGAAGCCAGGTAAAGCTCGAGATGGGATAGCCATTCCCAGGAGCATTGGTGATAGACACGCGGTAATCCGCAGGCATGTTCTTAACGGTTGCCGCCGCCTCGGACACTCCCTCGATCGACGCCTTGACCCATGTACCGCCAGCCGTCTTCACATAGGCGATGGGAATTTTATTCTGCAAGGCGTAGATCAGCTCCACGTATCCGATCGCGCCGGGATTCTGGCGGACGAATCCGGCCACTCCTTCACTTCCTTTCGCGCCAATACCCCGCGGCCAACTCGGCGCCGGGGCCTTCCCCGGACCGCCCGCCCAATCCTTGCTGACCTTGGAAAGATAATCCGTAAAGATGAAGGTGGTGCCGCTGCCCTCCGCGCGATGGACAACAAAGATGTCCTGCGAGGGCAGCTTGACCCCCGGATTGTCTTTCGCGATGCGCGCATCATCCCACTTCGAGATCTTGCCCAGGTAGATATCGGCCAGGACATCCGGACCAAGACGCAGGTCGCTCACGCCATCGATGTTAAAGATGGGAACGACTGCTCCCAGGACCGTAGGTATGTGCTGAATCTTGATTTTGGAAGCCGCCAATTGCTCGTCCGTCATGGGAACGTCGGCAGCGCCAAAATCGACCGTGCCGGCCGTCACCTGGCGGATACCACCCCCGCTGCCGATCGACTGGTAGTTGATCTGGTCTCCGGAATGAGCCGCGCTGTACTCACTCAACCACTTGGAATAAATAGGATAGGGGAATGTAGCCCCAGCTCCGTTCAGCTTTTGTGCGTGCCCTGCCGAAACCGTAGCGGTCAATACACCAGCTAACAGCCAGATCGTCTTTCTCACGTGCCACCTCGCAAAATCACCCCGATTTTCCGAGGCGCAGGTGAATGGATCTTTACAGCATCGTGAATATGACAAGAAAAGCTATACTGAACAGCGCAGAATTATTTATTTTTCAACAACTTGCACGGCTCCCACCAAAGCCGCTCCGGGAGTCGCCGGGAATACTGCAGCAATCTGGGGCAAGCGAAACAGAAAGGTGGCGCCAAAGCCGAGTTCGCTCTCGCAGCGAATATCCCCGCCGTGGGCGTGCAAAATGTGCTTGGCAATAGCCAGTCCCAACCCCGTCCCCCCAGATTCCCGGGAGCGCGCCTTATCCACGCGATAGAAGCGCTCGAAGATGCGGGAGACATGCTCATAAGCGATGCCCGGGCCAAAGTCGCGCACGTAAAACTCGACCATCGTCGCCTGCTTGCGCGCCCCGATTTCTACACGGCCTCCCGTTTTCCCGTACTTCATGGCGTTTTCGACCAGGTTCCCAAACACCTGGCTGAGGGCGTCGAGGTCGGCCATGACCGGCTCGTCCGTGATCTCTCCTGTTTCCAGATTCAGATCGGAGTCCAGCACCAGGCCGGCCAGCGACCCAACCGCTTCTTCGACCAGCGTAGATGCCTTGATTTTCTGCAGGCGCAACTTGTAATCCCCCGATTCCACGCTGGCCAGGGCCAGAAGGTCTTCGGTCAACCGGTTCATGCGCGACGCGTTCTTGAGGATGATCTGCAGAAACTCGCGCGCTTGCTGGCTGAGACTGGTGTCGTCCAGCAGAGTCTCGACATAGCCCGTGATGCAGGTAAGCGGTGTCCGCAATTCGTGCGAGACGTTGGCGACAAAATCGCGCCGCGTGGTCTCGGAGCGCTCCTTCTCCGAGATGTCGTGGAGCACCGCGACCGCCCCGCCCCCTGGCATCGGCGCGGCATTGACCTCAAAAACCTTTCCCGGGGCAATGGACATCGCACGCCGGCGGTTGGCCTGATGCTGGGTCAACGCAATAGCGACAGACGAGAGGACCTCCGGATCGCGTATGGAATGCACCAGGGCCTTCCCTTCCTGGATGGGGCTCTGGGCAATCTTCTGCATGACAGCGTTGCACCAGCTCACCTGTCCCTGGCGATTGATAGCGATGACGGCCTCCTGCATGCTGTCCAGCAGAGCCGTCAGCTCACTCCGGCTGCTCTCGAGGGCGTGAAAGCTCTCCTCCAGCCTGCTGGCGGTGACGTCGAGCGCATGGGCCACAGCGGAGATCTCATCCAGATTCCCTTCTTCCACGCGCGCAGTGAGGTCGCCGGAAGCGATTCGTTTGGCAAAGACGACAATGCGGGCCAGGCGCTTAGCGGCGCGCTGCGCCAGCACGGCGGCGAGCAGCGTTGCCACTACCAGGGACAACGCCGAAGCCAGCACGATCCCACGGCGCAGGACATGCACAGGAACCGAAATGGTGGTGGGTGAATCCGTCGTCGCCAGCCTCAATACCAGCGAACCCGCCGGAACCGCGACGTACACCGTGCCCCCGCGCCGGGCAAGCGCTTCGGACTGGTGCTTATGGATGACATTCGAAACTTCGGAAGGAGTCGGCGTTGTTCCCTGTCCAGCACTTTTCCGGGAACCAGCCAGCAAACGGCCCTGAGCATCGAAGAACGCCACCTCGGCTCCGGAAGCAGCGGCATCCAGACGGGCAATCTCAACCAGGGAAGCCGGATCGACGGGCGAAGTCGCGCCGATATGAGCAGCCAGCAGACGGGCTTCGCTGGCCAGGGATTCTTCAGCCTGGGTGCGAAGCGAATGCTCCATCACTTGGCGCAAAGAGAAATCCAACACCGCCATGCCCAGGAAAAGAACAACGACAAACGCGAGGAATAGCTTGGTGAAGACCCTGCCAGTCACTAGGCTATCCTCTGTCATCGGGCTATGAGGCGGTTTTGCGTGTCTCCTCCGCCAGCCTCGGAATCTCGAAGCGATACCCCGCGCCCCGTACCGTCTTAAGGTAGCGTGGGCTCTCTGGATCCGTCTCGATTTTCTCACGGATGCGGCGGACGTAGACATCCACCGAGCGCGGAGTGACGAACCGGGCATCGCCCCAGACGGCGTCGAGCAAGTGGTCGCGGCTGAAAACACGGCCAGGATGGCGGGCAAGGTAGTCCAGCAGGCGAAATTCGGTCGCCGTGGTGGTTGTCAATTCCCCACGGACTCTCAACTGCATAGCGCTGGCGTCGATGACCACATCTTCGAAGGAAATGGTGGAGGGCGCGGTAGGCCGCTCGAAGCGCCGCAGCACAGCTTTCACTCGGGCTACCATCTCCCGGGTGGCAAAGGGCTTGGTGATGTAATCGTCCGCTCCAAGTTCAAGACCGAGAACACGGTCATTCTCACCCGCCCGGGCCGTCAGAAAAATGATCGGTATGGTGCTCAAAGCGGGGTTGCTACGCAGTCGGCGGCACACATCCAGGCCGTCTCCTCCGGGAACCATGATGTCCAGCAGGAAAAGCACTGGCGCCTGGCGCTCCGAGTCCGGAACCAGGTTGGCAGGGGTGCTGTAAACGCGAACCCCAAAACCGGCGGATTCCAGATGATGTTGCACAAGCCGTGAAATATCCGGATCATCTTCGAGGACGCTAATTATCTGACTCAACGGGTTCTCCCTCGCGTTCAAGCCGTAACTGGCCGGTCGGCAGTGCGCGCTCGCGTTTAGCGTAACCCATATGGGGCATAAGATTGCAAAACTACGGTAAATCGTTTGTCATCTTGCGGGAAATGGGCAGGCCATCCCCCGTAAGAGCAAGTTCCGAACCTGCCACTCACGGGCTACCTTAAAGCAGTTGTAAAGTTAAGTTTAGGTCCGCTAGGACGGTAACGATGACACGCCCAGTCATCTTGTGCATCGACGACGAAGATCTCGGCCTTGAGATCCGGAAGATGGTTCTGGAACGCGAAGGGTTTACCGTGTTAACGGCAAAAGACGGTAAAAGCGGCCTGTCCGTTTTCGATACAGAACAAGTGGACGCTGTCGTGCTCGACTATGCCATGCCCGGAATGGACGGGGGCCAGGTAGCCGCGATTTTGCGCGCTCGCCGCCCGAACATCCCGATCATGATGCTTTCCGCCTATGTGGCCTTGCCTGAAAACGTGATGCGGGTGGTCAGTGTCTCGGCTACTAAGGGCGACGGCGCGTTCGCGCTAGTGGCCAAGCTGAAAGGGCTGCTGGAGACGACTCCTGCTGAAGGACGAGGCGATCCAGAATGAATCTTCACCAGTTCCGGCAGATTCTGATCGTCACCGTCTTGCTGCCGCTGGTTCTATTACTGCTTCTGGCCCTGGTGCTGGCATGGCAGATCGAGCGCACCCTGGAAGAACAGCGGCGTATCGACCATACCGATCGCATTACTGCTCAACTCAACGACCTGGAGCGCCTGGTCGTAGATCAGGAAACCGGACTCCGCGGATATCAGCTCACCCGCGATTCGACCACGCTCGAGCCGTATCAGACTGCGGAAGGCGCCCTCCACGAAACTCTGGACCACCTGCTGGTCCTGGTCCGGGATGATCCCGAGCAATTCGCACGGCTGCGAAACATCCGCGAAAATCATGAGCAGTGGATGCGATTCGCCGGCAACGCGCTGGACAATATGCGCGCCAGCAAAATTTTTGGCGATACCGGGCTGGATCTGAATGGAGCGCAGATTATGGCGGCTTTGCGCACCCAGATTGCCGCCATGACAAAGATCGAAGTCGGCCGCCGGGACCAACAAGTAGAATCCACCGACTTTCAGGTCCGTACCCTGATGACGGTCCTGCTGGCATCCTCGATTGGTGTGGGCATTGTCCTCGGAATTTTCACGCAAAAGAACATGAAACAGGTCTCGTTCGCATTCAGAACCTCGCTTGAGGAGGCGCATCTGCGGGCGGACGAACTGATCGAAAACCGGCAATGGCTGAAGACAACTTTGGATTCGGTGGGCGACGCGCTGATCGCCTGTAATCACGAGCGATGCATCGAATTGATGAATCCCGTAGCGCAGCGTCTCACCGGCTGGACCATCGCGGAAGCGAAAGGCAAGCGCCTGGAAACCGTCTTTCAAACAGTGGACGAGGAGACTCATGAGCCACTCAAACATCGCAGTCCTGACGCGGAAGGAGCGGCAGCAAAAAGCCGCTGTCTTCTTTTGGCAAAGGATGGCGCAGAGTACCTGATCGATCAGAGCACCGCGCCCATTCGAGCCGCCAAAGGCGCGGTGGCGGGCGTGGTTCTCGTCTTCCGCGATGTGACGGATGAAAGAAAGAGAGAAACCGCCCTGATGGCCCACGAGAAGCTCGCTGTCGCGGGCCGCCTCTCGGCCAGCATTGCCCACGAAATCCATAATCCGCTGGATTCGGTCGCCAACCTGCACTACCTGATGGAGAAGGAGTCCGATTCTGGGCTTCGGCAACGATACCTGGCGATGGCCCAGCAGGAACTCAATCGCACTCTGCAAATCAGCCGCGCGATGCTTGGCCTCTATCGGGAACCCAACGCCCCGGTCGAAGTGCGCCCGAAGGAGTTGCTGCAAAGCGTGCTCCTGCTCCTGGACCGTCAGTTGAAGGACAATTCCGTTGCGCTTGAGCGCAGGCTCGAAGAGACTGCTTCCATTCAGGGCTTTCCCGGCGAATTGCGACAGGTATTCACGAATCTGATCTCCAATGCCGGCGAGGCCGCCGGACCAGGCGGCCGTGTCCAGGTCGCGCTTAAGGATTCGCTCCCCGGCGATAGCCGTGCGGGCTCTCTAGTCACGATCAGCGACAGCGGTCCCGGCATCCTGGAGAGCCATCAGTCCAAGCTTTTCAAACCCTTCTTCACCACCAAAGGCCAATTCGGCACAGGTCTCGGGCTCTGGGTCAGCCGGGGAATCGTCGAGAAACACGGTGGGACGATTGAGCTGACGAACAGCAACGACCCGGCGTTTCCCGGCGCGATCGTGCGGGTTTTCCTCCCCGCCCTCGGACCGGCCTCGGGAACTGTACGTCCTGCCATTACGGCCGCCGCGCCTGAAAGCGAAGACGTACATAGTCAGCTGTCCAGTTACCCTGTCGGTCACACAGAGCAGGTTTAAGCAGACCTACAATTTCCTCGGTGGCGCTCCGCCGTTCCGCGGGCGGCAGCAATTCGAGTACGCTGCTGCGGAAGGTATCAAGCCACGCTGTCATACCCGTTGACAGCGGGGTTGGACGCGGAATCAGGTTGATTTCTTCGACCTGGAAGCCGTGATTCTCGAGAAGCGCACGATAGTCGGCAGTGCTGAAAAAGAGATTGTTCTCGATTTGCTCCTGGGGAATCCCGCGCGCCGAGAGAACAGCCGTGAGGGCCACCCGGATGGCAGCGATGTTGCCCTGGCCGCCGCATTCGGCAACGAAGCGGCCGCCTGGCCTGAGCGCGCGATACACACCATCCAGAACAGCATCGTGGTCGTTCATCCAGTGCAGCGCTGCATTCGAGAAGACCGCGTCGAATTCCCGTTCGAAGGCGAGAGCCTCCCCCCTCACGCAACGGGCATCGACCCCCTTTTCCTTAGCCGCGGCGATCATCTCGGGCGAACTGTCGACGCCCACCAGAGTTGCACCGGATTGCGCGAGGCGCTGGGTGAGGAAACCGTCTCCGCAACCCAGGTCAAGGATGCGCTCGCCGCGCTGAGCATTTAGAGCTTCCACCAGGGACTCGGCCATCAGGGCCACAAAGCGTCCATTCCCGGCGTAACGAGAGGCGTCCCAGGTTTGCTGCATTTGCGTTTCTCCGATCCGCGATACAAGGACTGAGGGTTTGGGTGGCCCATCCTGCGCGTTCTTTGCCCAGGGTGGGAGAGACCAGGGGCTGTTAGATCGAGGCGACCGGCAGTAGAGTTAAATCGTCCACCAGGCCTACCTCCTTTTGCACGAAAGGCTCGGCGTAGCGAACGCCCCCCAGCAAGCCGTAGTGACGGGCTAAAGAGAAGGTCCGCTCGCGGATCTCGTCGTGGGGAACAAAGAGACCTCCTCCGGCAGGCTGGTCGGCGTATTGCGAGCGATAGGCCAGCAGAGCGCGCAGGCGCTCTTCGATGAAGGGCGTGATGTCCACTACAAAGCTGGGCCGGACGTCCGCATAAAGACTGGCATAGACGACCTTGAAGGGGCGAAAGGGCGGATCACCGGTTTCAACTCGCGCCAACCCGGAAAGAAAGATTGCTTCGTAGCCCAGGGTTGCGGAGTTGTAGTGATCCGGATGGCGTCCCTGCCAGTAGGGCAGAATAACCACCCGCGGCCGCAGTTGACGCAGCCTGGCGACTATTTTGATCCGATTCTCCCAGGTGTTTTCTACCCGGCCGTCGGGAATGTCGAGGGCATCTCGCCAGTCCACACCCAGAATGCCCGCGGCTTCCTGGGCCTCCCGTGCGCGCTCCTCGGCGGAGCCGCGGGTGCCGGCCTCTCCCCGGGTGAGATCAAGGATGGCCGTACGCAAGCGAAGCGCCCGCATGCGCAGCAACGTGCCGCCGCAGGTCTGTTCCACGTCATCGCGGTGCGCCGCGATGGCCAGAACATCAATAGACGGTGTTGTTGTCATCGCTGGGTGAGTCCATGTACGCCACGTCATATGCCGTGCCGACTACCGTCACCTGCGAGTTGTCCATCCCTGCACCCGTGGCGGTGTTGTATATGTACACCTGCCCACCCTCGGCACTGTAGATCTTGTGCAAGCCTGTCACCGCCGCTATTCCGGTCGCATCCCCCTTGTAGGAATCGATCATGGTGACCGAGTTGGATGAGGTGTTGAACATGGTGAGGCAACCGGTGTCGGTCGTGGCGCCCTGGTGATAGCGTTCGCCCTGGGTACAAAGCAGAGATCCGACCCAAAGCGTATTGTCGTCGGCAAAGAGCATTCGCTGATGGTTCCCATCGGCGATGGAATACGAGCCTGTGACCTGCTTCGCATTGGTGTCAAGGATCGAGAGATAGCCGGAAAAATAGCCATCCGGCTGCAGTTGCTGCCCGGCGAGGTAGAGCAGATTCCCGTTGGCGATGGCATCTGTCGTTCCCCCGGGAACGGGCACGGTGGCGGTCACCTGCGTGGGAGCGCCTGGCGGTACCGGCGCGCCGCTCTGGATAATGATCCCGGCCACCGGCAGGAAGCTCACGCTGGCCTGTGTGCCCCCGCATTCCGCACCGCAGTTGAGGATCCAGGCCGTCGTGCCGTCCGGAGAAAAGACCGCTTTGGTGGGCCGGTCAAAAGTGCCGGGCACGGGCAGCACGCAATACACAGGCAAATTTTGCGGCTCGCAATCGATAGCGTTGGACGGCGTCGCCTGATGCGTTTGCAATTTATAAACGCTGTACACCGCATTGCTGTCCTGCACAAAAACCAGCGCCGCCGAACCGCTCGGGTTGATCGATATGCGATACACGTTGGGTACATTCAATGAATAGCTGGTTCCCAGGGAACGGTCCTGGATGGTGAGGCTATGCGCCGTCTGGTTGGCGGCAAAGACGTACCTCTGGTCGTGCGAAATAAAAACGCTGGAAGAGGCGCCGGGCAAGGTGATGGTGGTGCTTTGCTTTTCGCTGCCGTAGTTCAGCAGCGCATAGCTTCCGTCACCCGCTCCATAGACCGCGCCCGCCTGCTCTTCCGGCATGTTCTGGATCGTGATCGGATCAGCGCCCGAATAGCCCGATATGCTGAAGGAGGGTACCTTGTTGTTGAAGCTGTGACGGACGTCGTAATAGGCATCCACAATCTGCAGCGTGCCCTTGGTCAGAGCGCCTGGATTCTGAACCGCAATCAAGACCCGGTTAAGAATTCCGCTCGGAGGCAACGCCCGCCCACCGAAATAATAGCTCTGGCCGCATCCTGCCAGAAGAACCAACTCAAAGGCTAGTGCTGAAAGGGCACAGACAGACCAGAGACTTCTCTTCGTCAACTAAAACCTCACCAAAATCACCACTGGGCGAACATGCGCGGAAAGGCCAAGTATAACAAAGCGGCATCTGGCATTCGTGCTCCGGGTGGCTTAGCATAATTAGACTTATCCAATGGGAAATCGGCTTACAGAGATCTTTGGGACACGGAACGTGTTGTTTGATGGAGCCATGGGTACCAGCTTGTATGCGCGCGGGATTTTCATCAACCGGTGCTACGACGAACTGAATCTGTCCCAGCCCGAACTTGTGCGCAACGTCCACGAAGAATACCTGCAGGCGGGCGCGGAGATCATCGAAACCAACACTTTCGGGGCCAATGCTCCGCGCTTGCAACGATATGGCTTCGCCGACAAGGTGGTGGAGATCAATCGGGCCGGCGCGGAAATCGCTCGCAAAGCGGCCAACCAAAAGG
>JBARKD010000007.1:0-3942 GCA_049800615.1 Acidobacteriaceae bacterium
TAGCGACGGCCAAAGAGACGGGCGCGGCCAAAGCCGCGCCCGGTGGCAATGAGGATGAGGTCAGGCTGCGCCCGCCGGCCGCGGGTCGTGGTGGTCAAACTGGGCGACCTTTATCTGGGTCGCCAGGCCCATCTTCTGCAGCAACCAGATGCCGTAGTAATTGAGATCGAATTCCCACCACGCGAGACCATGCCTGACGGAGACAGGATGGGCGTGATGGTTGTTGTGCCAACCCTCGCCTCCGGTGAGCAGCGCCACCCACCAGTTATTGCGCGATTCATCACGGGTGGCAAAACGTCTTGAGCCCCACATGTGGGTGGCCGAGTTGACTAACCATGTGGCATGCAGGCCAAGCGTTACCCGTAGAAAGATTCCCCACATTACACAAGACCAACCGCCGAAGGCCAGCAGCACAAGCCCAACCGTGATCAGGGGCAGGTAGTGATATTTGCTGAGCCAGACCTGGAAACGGTCTTTGGACAGGTCGGGTGCATAGCGGGCCATGAGCGCGGTTTCGTGATGCAGGGCCGCACCGGTAAGAATCCAGCCGGCGTGAGCCCACCATCCCCCATCATGCGGGGTATGCGGGTCGCCATCCCGATCCGTGAGCTGATGATGAACGCGATGGGTGGCCACCCAGAAGATGGGCCCGCCTTCGAGCGAGAGGGTCCCGCATATTGACAAGAAGTATTCCACCCATTTGGGGGTGCGGTATCCGCGATGGGTCAGCAGGCGGTGATAGCCCATCCCGATTCCCATATTGATGGCCACGAACCAGAGCCCAATGAAGCAGAAAAATGCCTTCCAGGTAAACATGAACAGGGCGGCAACGGCAAGCAGGTGGAAGGCCCCCATAAAGCCGGTGGTAATCCAGTTGATGTCAGAGGACTGCGTCTTGCGGCCAAGCACCGGCACCGCGCTTTCTTTGGCCGCAGGCTTATGTTCAGTCTGAGGTGCAGGAGAGAGAGTCGGGGATGGGGCAACGATTTCTTCGGTCAGCATGATCTGGTGGAACGTCCCTTTCGAGCTTTGGGCAACTGGGGTGCTACCTCGAACCTAACAAAGACGCGATTTGTCGTGCGTAACAGTTTTGTAATCACGTGCATGAAGCGGGCAGGGACAAGCGAATTGCGGCGGAATCAAACGAAAACCGGGCCGGGCGGCCGATTTTGCGGCGGGTTCGATACTTTTTCCGGGTACTGTTTCCCGGTGTCGATGGGGGCAAACCCTTGCCCCCGTCACGGTTGCGCTAACCGACGAAGTCCACCTGCGCAGGGTGTGGAATGATGCCGCGCTCATGGCCCAGGGCGAGAAGCTTACGGATTGCCTCTTTCCCGTCCTCGCCGTAGTTGAGCGTGCGCTCGTTCACATACATGCTGACGAAACGGTTTGCCAGCTGAGGATCCAGATCGCGCGCGAATTGCATGGAATATTCGAGGGCGGCTTCGCGATGGTCGAGCGCGTGCTGGATACTGTCGCGCAGCGCCTGGGTAACGGTCGACATCACATCCTGCCCCAGGCTGCGGCGAATGGCGTTTCCGCCAAGCGGTAAGGGAAGTCCCGTCTGTTCCCGCCACCACTGGCCCAGGTCGATCACCTTGTGCAGGCCGCTGGCGGAGTACGTCAGCTGGCCTTCGTGGATGATCAGCCCGGCGTCGAAATGGCCGGCCACGATTTCCGGGATGATTCTGTCAAAGGGAACCGTAACGGTTTCAATTTCCGGCGCAAACAGCTTCAGGGCCAGAAAAGCGGTGGTCAGCGTTCCGGGAACCGCGACCCGGACCTTCCGGATCTCGTTGAGCCCGAACCGTTGGCTGGCCACGATCATGGGGCCGTAGTTCTCTCCCACGCTGCCCCCGCACGCCATCAACGCGTAATCTTTCTGCACATACGGATAAGCATGGAAGGAGATAGCGGTGACGTCATAAAAGGCATCGTTCATGGCCTTGTGGTTCAGGGTCTCGATGTCGCAGAGGGTGTGGGTGAATTTGAAATGTGGGACCCGGACCTTGCCTGTGGCCAAGCCGTAGAACATGAAAGCGTCATCGGAGTCCGGACTGTGGGCGATGCTGATCTCCCGGACGGCGCCGCTTTTGAGACTTTGGGCGGGAGTATCGGGAACCGAAATAGGGGTGGTAGTCACAAAGTCCTCTCAGAAACAAAAGCTAGATTGTTCGATTGCGGAGGTGCTTACCAAAGGACCCAAGCACTTTTGCGCACGCAGCGGCAGCAAGAAGTTTAAGCGCATCGCCGGGGAGGAATGGCAAGGCCGACTGGGCGACGACGGCGGAAAGTTTGGCATGGGTGAGCGTGGCCAGCCAGATGGATCCCGCGCCAAGAATGACCAGGCTGGCCAGGCTCGCGCCGCCAAGCCCGGACCAGAATGACCGGCCCCAGCGACGGTACAGTGCGCTGGCCAACGCCGCGGCAAACGGATAGGAAAGCAGATAGCCGCCGGTCGGCCCAAGCAGTTGGGCCACTCCACCAGGACCATGGGGGCTGAAGACCGGTAGGCCGAAAGCGCCCTCCATCAGGTAAAGGGACAAGCAGGCGAACGCCGCTCCGGGAGCAAATAGCAATCCCAACAGCAGCACAGCGAAGGTTTGCATGGTGACCGGCACAGGAGTGAAGCCCAGGGGCACCGAGATGTGAGCACAGATGGCGACCAAAACGGTCGAAGCGACGACACTCAGCGCGGTATTCCAGCTGACGCGAGGCACGGACAACGAGTCCAGGCGCTCCTGCTTGACACTGATTTCCTGCATGCTTCTTATCTCTCCTTGAAAACCGGGCCTTAAGAACCAGGCCGGCGTGATTCCGGCGAATTAGAAACGGCATCCGCCTCCATCGCGTTGGGTCTCTGGGCGTGGTTATGCCGCAGAATGTGCCGGGCAACCGAAAACGCCGCCCATAGCAACGCGCATAAGCTGATAGCGAAAGCCACGAACAAAAGCCGCATAGAGGACGACCGGACTTAAAAGGCCGCAGGAAGACGAGCCGAAGCCCTGGGCGAGGCGGTCGATAAAAGCGTCCCCCGCCTCCACAAACTCTGATACGTTCACGCCAATCAACCCGCGAACCTGCTCTTCCGCAGCCTGCCACGAAACCTCTTGCAGCATAACAAAAAAGCAGGCTGTCTACTTCAGGCAGGTTCTCAGCCAGGCGAGGTAAGCCTCCGATCCACCGGCCACCGGCAACACCAGGAATTCGGGAACTTCGTAGGAGTGGAGCTGCTCGACGGCGATTTGCACGTCGCGGCTGCGAGCAGAATCGGTCTTGATGATCAGGAGAATCTCGGTTGCGGACTCGACAGCATCCTGCCAGCGGTAGATGGATCGGACCGCGGGGAGGAGGTTGACGCAGGCGGCCAGACGGTGTTCCACCAGGTGGCGCGCAATGCGCTCGGCCTGTTCCAGGTCGGCGCAGGTACAAAGAGCAATCTGAAATTCGTCCATATGTTTACCAAGTATGCTTCCTCAAAAAAACTTCAGCATCCGGAGAGGTTCCATTGAGAAGATAAAGCAGCCGATTGCGAAGGTGTCTATGAGCGAACAGAAGCAGACTTTCCGGCAAACTGTGTCATCGTACTTTTCTCGTTCGGGCCGACGGGTGGCAACGGTCACGGCCATTATCTTTGCCGGGTTGCTGGGTTATCACGCTGTTTTTGGGGCCAACGGAATTTCGGTTTATCAGCAGAAACGGCACCAGCATCAGGTTCTGCAGGACGAGATTCGCCAGTTGCAGGCCGAGAACAAGCGCCTTCAGGACCAGGTCCAGCACCTGCAATCGGACCCGGAGGCAATCGAGCACGAGGCCAGAGTCAGTCTGCACTACGCCAAGCCCGGCGAGGTCATTTACGCCATCGACGGCAAGCCTGGGGTCCCAGCCAAGTAGCCGCGCCGGCCTGAGAATAACCGCAGGTCTCTCCACTCCGGTCGAGAC
>JBARKD010000008.1:0-4351 GCA_049800615.1 Acidobacteriaceae bacterium
CTTGTCACTGGTCCGTCGCAGATCGAGATGTTCACTGGCTCGTTCTGACGCGGACGATGAGGTAATCGGCAATTCGCAGCGTTTTGTTACAGCAGGAAAGCATTTACCCTGGTCGGTTCGACCGGGAGAAGTCCAAGGGAATTTTTGGGGATTTTTGGGACTGGAGAAAAGGGAAAAAAAATTAATTTTTCCGGTTGCTGGTGATCTGCAGTCGAAAAACATCCCGCCAGGACGCCCTCTAACAGGCTGCGGAAAAACGCGCCGAAGCAACGAGCGAGGCGCTAGATAATGTATCCCTGCCTAGACAAGTGGCTACACCTGGTAGGCTTGTCGAGCCGCTGCGTTGTTTTTCCGCAGCCGTCTAAGCCATCACTGAGGCTGCTCGGGGTGGGTTACTTCGCCGCTTACTTCGCCGGTCCCTTCAGTGCCGCGCTCTCTACTTTCTTTCCTTTGCCCTCCTCAATGGTGAGGTAGCAATCGATGGGCAGGTTCGTATACCGCTCAATAAGTCCACTCGGTTTTGGCCATTTGATTTCGAGCCAATCGATCTTTGTGTGCATTCCGGCTCCCAGAACTACGCGGGGATCGTGCGACGCAAGATAGCTTCCTCCGCAAACCTTTAAACGATGCCTCCTCAGGTCACCCGCTTGCCAGGTTATCAACGCACCGGCGGCATCGCGATTGCACTTCTTGCCAACAAGATTAAGTCCCAGCCAATGGTTGCCCTGAGCCGCCGTATTCTTCAGCAGCAGAGGAGCGCCGTTGTTTACCGAAACCAGCACATCGACGGCGCCATCATTATCGAAGTCGCCTAATGCCATGCCGCGCGCGGCGAATCGTTGGTCGAAAATGGGGCCTCCAAGCTGGCTCACATTTTCAAAACGGTGTTCCAATCCAACTCCCTTGTTGCGAAACAGCAGCATCGGTTCAGCGTACTTCACTTCGTCTGTCCTGGTCTCGACACGGTCGTCGGGATGTCCGTTGGCGAGAAACAGGTCGACGTTGCCATCATTATCGAAGTCGACGAACTTAAGTCCCCAGCCACTCATGAGCAGCGTACTTTGCCCGATGCCATTCCGCATTGCCTGGTCCTCAAAGATCAGATTGTGCTGGTTGCGATAAAGGGAATACTTCTCGTGATCCACATTGGAAACGAAAAGGTCCATCCAGCCATCGCAATCGTAATCCGCGGAATCGACCCCCATGCCGGATCTGGGGCTGCCATCTTCGCTGTAGGCAATCCCGGATTCAACGCCGATATCTTTGAATTTGCCTTTGCCATCGTTGACCAGAAGAAAGTTGGCTACCGTATCGTTGGCAACAAACAAGTCCATGTTGCCGTCATTATTGATATCGGTAGCGACCACTCCCCAAGCCTTGCCCAGGTACCGTGCGATTCCCGACTCCTTGCTGACGTCCGTGAAGGTCCCATCTCCGTTATTGTGAAATAACCAACTTGGCATGGGGGTATAAACGCGCGGGACGCAGTAGTATCGCTCCCCCGTGGCGGTATTTCCGCAGAACTTATTGAGTTCCTTGGTGAAATCGACAAATCGGCACACGAACAGATCGAGCTTGCCGTCGTTGTCATAATCAAACCAGACCGCGCTCGATGCCCATCCGGGCGCCGCAACCCCAGCTTTCTGAGTGACGTCGGTGAAGGTGCCATCTCCATTGTTGTGGTACAGAATACTGCTGCCGTATTGCGTTACATACAGGTCAGCAAACCCGTCATTGTCAAAATCCCCGACTGCCGCACCCATCCCATATCCACCTCCTGGGACACCGGCATGTGTGGTCACATCCGTAAATGTGCCATCGCGATTGTTCCGGTAGAGCGCATTGCGCAGTGGCGGAGATGGATCGTAAAAATCGCAACGGCCGCTATTCACGAGATAAAGGTCCATCCAGCCGTCCCCGTCGTAATCAAGAAAAGCGCAGCCCGCTCCCGTTGTTTCGGGAAGATAATATTGCGAAGAGCGGCCGTTGACATGCTGCCAACTGATTCCGCTGGAGGACGGTGGAACCTGGACGAAAAGAGGCTTGACCGCCGGTGACGCCTTTGATTCGGAAACCCGGGCGGAGGAAAAGAGAAGAGGAAGGGGTGAGCCAAGGCTGCTTGTACCCAGGCCCAGCAAAGCAGAGCGCGTTAGAAAGGCTCGCCTGGAATGGGTATGCCGGAACAACGCGAAATCGAGAGGCACCTAACGCCTCACACCTTTCTGGCGCCTGCTCGCCGGCGGGTTGTTGCTGGACATAGAACGCACAGACCTTCAGACCATGATAGATGAAGCGAATGCTTCGGTCACTTGTGCTGCGGCGCGGAGGACGGCGACACAGCAAAGCAATAAACACGGAACGAGACGGCCGCTGTCGCGAAGGGAACGTTGCCGGACGAAATCAGTCGCGGCTGCTCGATCCTTACGTCGGTCCTTACGTCGGTCCTTACGTCGATCCTTACGTCGATGCTGGCCTCATCCTCGCGCTATCCGCGCGAACGCTGCTGTTGTTCCGGCCTTCAATTGCGCACCATGGGCAGCCGAGCGTCTGGCTGTTTCCAACTCGATCGCAGCCAGACGTGATCTGGATCTTCCGTGACCATCATGGCTCGTGAGGTTCCGGCAAGGAAATTCAGGTAATAGATGTCATATCCTGGTCCAGCCACGACGGGGTGATATCCGTCTCGCACCAGCACGGCATCACCATCGCGCACCTTCAGTATGGAATCCCGCTCGTTGTCGGAGCTGTACAGATTCTGGAACGCGAACGCACGGGGACTCTTCATGCGATAGTAATAGATCTAGTCCAGGTCCACTTCGACGGGCGGATTGTGGACCTCATGCTTGTGGGGGGGATAGCTCGACCAATTACCCCCCGGCGTATAGACTTCCACCACAACTAACTTGTCCGCCGGAAAGTCAGG
Organism: Acidobacteriaceae bacterium; assembly: GCA_049800615.1. Taxonomy (GTDB): domain Bacteria; phylum Acidobacteriota; class Terriglobia; order Terriglobales; family Acidobacteriaceae; genus PALSA-350. Next base: position 2,924 of record JBARKD010000008.1, read on the forward strand.
CTTAATCACGTCGATAATTTGCCGGGACGCGTTCTCGCCGCCGCGCAGGTTGCTGGAGATATCTTTCGGAGTGATCAGCCTGGGCTTCAACGAAGCCGTGGACGGCACCCTGCACTCGGCGAATTCGCAGACCGACTCGGCCTTCAACACAACACGATTCGAGGAGGGAAGATACAAGGCATAGGGCGGTCCGTCAAAGACATTTTTTCTGCCGCCTATCAACACCTCCCCTTCCCCCCAGTCCGCCGCGCATTTACCTCCAAGCAGGACCAGGGCCATCTCTTCATCTTGTGTTTGCAATGGGAGCGTGTCTCCCGGGACGAGGCGTCGAATCACAAGGCTCATCCATTCCCAACCAACCTCCTGGCGAGAAAAGCGAAGCAATTCACCCGATTGGCCTTGGGGTAAATCTTGCGAATGCACGATAGAAGTATTTGCGTTCATTTATTTGCTCCTCAGTGCATCCGCATAAGTAAAACTGGAGTAATAAGCATTAGAAGTGCGGCACCCACGGGGATAAGTAAACCGCGACTCACTCCAAACCGATCGGCAACGAATCCTACGGCGGGTGGGATAGCGATTGCGCCTATCCACCCGCCTGTAGTGACGAGACTGATTGCAGTACCTACCGATGACGGAAAGTAACTGCCGGCGAGGCCGAGAGCGGTTGGAAAAATGGCGGCCATGAACCATCCTCCGGCCAATGCAGCGACGATGACCGGTATCCGTCCACGGATAACATAGAGGGCGGCCAAGCTGATGACTGCTCCGGCAGCGCTAATAAGCAAAAGCAGCAGGGGCCCAAACTTGACCAAGGTCCATTGGGTCGCCCAGCGGCCAGCGATCATAGTCAAAGCGAATATGGAGATGATGCGCGACGCGGACTGCTGCGGGTATCCGCGTTCGGAGGTAAAGAACGTAACCGTCCAGCTCCAAACGGAGAACTCAGTTCCGACGTACAAAAATACCAGGAACATGAGCAGCAGTAACCTTGGCTCGCCAAGAAGCGTGGCGACACTACCCAAAGGAAAGTGCGTGGCAACCACAGGAGGAGGAAAAGTAAGTGATAGATGGAAAGCCAGAATCGCGGCGGTTAGAACGGCCGAAGCCTTCAGTACACCGGAGAAGCCTCTCTTCTTGAGGACCGGCATCACGATGAAGGGCGCAATGAAGGCGCCTACGCCAAAGAAGAGGTTTAGCAAAGTGGATGCGATTTCTCGCTGACTGGTGTTGGCCAGCGAAATAGTGGTGATTTCCCCGGCGATCACCATCGCCCCGCCAAGGCCCAGGAGAAAAGATAGAGCGTACAAGAACCTGGGCGATTTGATTGTTCCGAGTCCCCAAAAGGCGGCCGCAACTGCCAGCAAACCAAGGCAGGTCACGATCTTTGTTCCTGAGTAATCCATGGTCAACCCGGCGGGGATGGAG
>JBARKD010000009.1:0-42787 GCA_049800615.1 Acidobacteriaceae bacterium
ACAGGCTGCTGAAAAAATCGCGGAGGTTGTGCTTTTTCCGTCTTGAGCGCGTTTTTTTATCCAAGCCGCGGTTCCAAGACGTGATTTACTGCCTTCTCCGGGGGCGTTTTCAGCCCTACGAAGACACGACTCCTCGCGGTTACTGCACAGGAATCAACTTGGTCATGCGCACCAAGTTGTTTGCCGTAGCCAGGAAGCGAAACAGCCAGTCGACTCGTCCCAACCCATGCAGTTTGAGCTTACGCATGATGCTATTCAGTTTGCCCCAACCAAACACCATCTCCACCAGTTTGCGTTTCTTCTGGCTGATGGCAAAACCTGGATCACTCCGTTCCTCTTCGGTCAGCCAGTTGGGCCACTGCGCGCAAGGTTCATATTCGGCTACATGGGGTGCGACCTTGCGTTGCCGTAATCCCTCGATAAATTTCTCCTCTTGGTACAACTTGTCTGCTCCCAGCGTCCATCGTTTGCCAGCAGGCGGCACCGCTCCCACCTTACGACCCATTTCGTCCAGCATCGCCAGGGCTGCCTCTCGCTCCGCCGTGGTACTGGACTGGCTGGCTAAGGCCGCCACTACCAAACCGTTACGGTTCTCCAGCATCACATGTCCCAGATAACTGGGCTTGGCCTCCCCTGCCGTGCTCTTCTTGTATAAGCGAGCTTGCGGATCCGTCTTCGACTCATGCGTATCCCGCAGTAATTTCTTTCCTCCGCTGCCCGTGCCTTGGCTCGGCGGAGGTGCCTTCGGCTGAAAACTGCGCCGACTCGCCCAAGCCTCCAACATCGTCCCATCCACTGTGAAGTGCTCCTCGCTCAGTAAGTTCTTCGATCGTGCTTGCTCCAATACTGCTCGCAGCAATCGTTGGGACACCTCCCCTTGCATCAAGCGGTCGCGATTCTTTGTGAACACCGTCGCCACCCATTCCTCTTCATCCATGGCCAGCCCCACGAACCACCGCAATAGCAAGTCATACCGAATGCGCTCCATCAACTGCCGCTCACTGCGAATCCCATACAACACTTGCAACAGCAGCGCTCGAATTAACTGCTCAGGAGGTTTCGACGGCCTTCCACGTCGCGAATACAAAGAGTCAAAATGCAAAGACAAATCTGCCAACGCTTGGTCCACCATCTTACGAATCGCTCGTAACGGGTGGTCACCGGGAACTCGACGCTCCAGGCTCACATAACTGAACATCGCTTCCTGCCCTTGCTCATCTCCACGCATGCTACCTACATAGCCCATTCCCCTGTGGAAATGCACTGGCTATAGTGCAAATCAATTTTTCAGCAAACTGTGAAGCCGGTCTTCAGTTCCATTTTGACGGCGGGGCTGAAAGCCCCGCCCCTTCAAACCCAAAAAAAAGAGCTGCACTAGATGATATTTCCATCCTCATCGATTGGCCGCCGCCCAATGAGGACTCGGCGGAAATGATCCCCATGTAAGCAATTCCCGTTTCCGGGTGCCCCACGCTACGCGTTCGTTGCGTAGGGTGGGAAACGCCGGTTTTATAGCGCCCGTTTGTTAGAGTGTCGAATCGCGTTCGGCGATTCGTCCGTCATTCCAGTCAGGCATTCGTCAAAGTAAACTATGCCCTCTTGAACGAGCGATGTCCGATGTCCCGCCGGTAATACATCCCATCAAATTCAATCCGGCCGAGGGCCTCGTAGGCCAGGGCTAAAGATTCGGGGAGGGTCGGAGCCGCCGCCGTCACGCCCAGGACTCTTCCACCCGAAGTGACGTAATCTCCATCCTGCCGGGCGGTGCCAGAATGAAAAACTTCAACGCCAGGGATCCGTGCGGCTGCTTCCAGGCCAGTAATGATGCGTCCGGTGCTATAGCTGCCCGGATAACCCGCGGAGGCCGCAATCACGCAGGCAGATGCTCCGGGCTTCCATTGAAGCTGCGTCTCACTGAGGCGCCCTTCGACACAATCCTCAAGTACGGCGAGCAGGTCGCTGTCCAGGCGAGCGAGGATGGTCTGCGTCTCCGGATCGCCAAAGCGGGCGTTGAACTCTAACACCATGGGCCCGCGGGCCGTCATCATCAAGCCGATGTACAGCACACCTACGAACGGAGCGTCTTCCGCAGCCATGCCGCTAATCGCGGGTTGCGCGATGTGATGCAGGATCCAGCCGCGCATCCGGTCATCGAGGATGTCATCGGTGGAATAGGCGCCCATGCCGCCGGTGTTTGGGCCTTTGTCTCCTTCCCCAATTCGCTTGTGATCCTGCGCTGGGGCCAGGGGCACGCAATGTTTGCCGTCCGTCAGTATGAGGAAAGAGATCTCCTCCCCGGTGAGGAATTCCTCGATCACGACGGAAGGCTGGACCGATCCCAGGAGTTCTCCGCCAAGCATGCCGGACACAGCTTCGACGGCTTCCTGCCTGGTCTCGCACACAACGACACCTTTCCCGGAAGCCAGCCCATCCGCTTTGATCACGAGTGGGAGATGGAACAGGTCAATCGACCGCATAGCTTCGAGCAGGCTCGTGGCCACGGCATAGGACGCAGTCGGGATCGTCTGGCGCTGCATAAAACGCTTGGCAAAGGCTTTGCTGCTTTCCAGAAGGGCCGCCTTCTGCGTTGGGCCAAAGACCGGAATACTGCGGCGCTGCAGCTCATCCGCCAGGCCGAGGGACAAAGGCAGCTCGGGGCCAACCACGACCAGGTCAGGCCCTTCGGCCGCAGTTACCCGTAAAAGATCATCGACATCCTTCAGGTTGGCTGGGACACAACGCGCCAATTGGCCAATGCCGGCATTGCCCGGGGCGCAAACCACTTCAGACACCCGTTGCGAACGGCAGATGGACCAGACCAGCGCGTGCTCCCGGCCCCCTCCCCCGATTACCAGTACTTTCATTCATTTACCGCCTTAGAAAAGACTATCCCAGGCGGGGCTGGGCCGCAGAATAGCGAACGATCCGGTTGCGTAGCGAACAATTCACAACGTTCTTGTTAACTATGGTTAACAAAAAAAAGAAATGCAGGCTATACTGAGGGCGCAGCTAGCTGAAACCGAGGATTGCCATGCCTCCAGCGTCGTCACCCTCGCTTCCAGTCTCTCCCGGCCCGGCTGCAGGGCTTCCCCATCTAAAGACGCGGCAGATTTTCTCCTGGTTTGGGCCGGCCTTTGTGGCCAGTATCGCGTACATCGACCCGGGCAATTTCGGCACAAATCTCATTGCCGGAACGGGCTTCGGCTACAAGCTGCTGTGGGTATTGCTTTGGTCGAATCTCATGGCCATCCTCATCCAATACCTTTCCGCCAAGCTGGGGATCGTTACTGGCGCAACACTGCCGGAGAATTGCCGGGAGCAGTTCTCGCGCCGTACAGCCATTCTGCTCTGGGTAGCGGCCGAGTTGTCCGCACTGGCCACGGATCTGGCCGAGTTTCTCGGCGCCGCACTGGGCTTCTATTTGCTCTTCGGAGGGTACTTTCTCCATCTCGGACTGTCCCGGACAACGGTGATGTTCCTGGCGGCCATTGTCTCCGCGGTCTGCGTCTTTGCCATTCTGGCGCTTGAGTTGCGCGGCTTCCGCAGCCTGGAGATCGGCATCATGGTGTTCGTGCTGGTCATTGGGGGTTGCTATCTGCTGGAACTCTTTTTGGTGCGTCCCGACTGGCAGCAGATTGCCTATCACACCGCGGTCCCCTGGCTGGATAAGCGCAGCGTCTACGCGGCGGTAAGCATGCTTGGGGCCACGGTAATGCCGCACGTGGTCTACCTGCATTCCGGACTGGTGCAGCCCAGGCTGCGCGCGGAAGAACGGCATATCCACTCATCCGGCGAGCGATTTCTATCCAGATTGCGGCACCTTCGGTTGGAAACACTGGACGTATTTACGGCGATGAACGGCGCCTGGCTGGTGAATTCCGCCATGGTGATTGTGGCGGCGGCGGCCTTTGCCGGCACTCAGCGCACCGATATGTCGATCGAGGAGGCGCACCGGACGCTGGGCCCATTGCTGGGGCCCGCATCGGCGACGATTTTCGCCATTGCTCTGCTGTGCTCCGGGCTTTCCTCGTCGACCGTCGGGACCCTGGCGGGACAAATGATCCTTGAGGGGTTTTTGCAAGTACGCTTCAGCATCTTCCTGCGCCGGCTGTTGACGCTGCTTCCAGCGATGATTGTGATCGGGATCGGTCTCGATCCCCTCCGCATCCTTGTCCTCTCTCAGGTGGTGCTGAGCTTCACCCTGCCGTTTGCCCTGATTCCTCTGCTTATCTTGTGCAGCCGCCGCGGGTTAATGGGTCCGTTCACCAATGGCGTGGTGATCAGCTCCCTCGGCTGGCTCACGGTGGGATTGATTGTGGCCCTCAACGTGGTTCTGCTGGTAATAAGCGTGGCCTCCTAAAAGGGTTTAAACTGGATGGCGGATGATGAAGTCCGACAGCAGATTTTGTGCCATCCTGCATAAGCGTTTCCGTCACGGCAAGCCTGACCGTGGACGGGCTACTCCTCTTAACTTCTAATTGTTCGCCACTTCCTGGCAACCAGCATTGGATCAGGCCCGCGCGCCTGCGCAAACTCGCGCGATACCAGAGAGGACTTACTATGAACAGCTTCGGCAGCCAGTCCACATTGAAAGTTGGAAATAGCAGCTACGAAATCTTCCGTCTTAGTGCGCTCGACGCCAAGGGCTTCGACCTGAAGCGTCTTCCCTACAGCCTTCGCGTCCTGTTGGAGAATCTGCTTCGCCAGGAAGACGGCAAGAGCGTCACCGCCGACGACATCGAATTTTTGGCCAGGTGGCAGGCAAAGGCGGAGCCCTCACGGGAGATCGCGTTCATGCCGGCGCGGGTGCTGATGCAGGACTTTACGGGCGTTCCCGCGATCGTGGACCTGGCGGCCATGCGCGATGCCATGAAGGTCCTCGGGGGAAATCCGGAGAAGATCAATCCTTTGCAGCCGGCCGAGTTGGTGATTGACCACTCGGTTCAGGTGGATGAATTCGGCACCGCGAATGCCTATTCCATCAATGCCGCGCTCGAGTTCCAGCGCAACCGGGAGCGTTACGCGTTCCTGAAATGGGGCCAGACGGGTTTCCGCAATTTCTCGGCTGTGCCGCCGGGCATGGGCATTTGCCACCAGGTCAATCTGGAGTACCTGGCGCGCGTAGTCTTTACCACCACGGCCAAGGGTGGAGTGGCTCGCGCATATCCAGACACGCTGGTGGGAACCGACTCGCACACCACGATGATCAACGGGTTGGGTGTACTCGGCTGGGGAGTGGGCGGCATCGAAGCCGAGGCTGCCATGCTTGGCCAACCGGTTTCGATGCTGATACCACAGGTGGTGGGGTTCAAGCTGACAGGCAAACTGCGCGAGGGCGCCACGGCAACCGACCTGGTACTGACGGTCACCGAGATGCTGCGCAAGCTCGGCGTGGTGGGTAAGTTTGTAGAGTTCTACGGCTCCGGGGTCAGCGAACTGAGCCTCGCCGACCGGGCTACGATCGGAAACATGGCGCCTGAGTATGGGGCGACCTGCGGCATTTTCCCTGTCGACGCGGAGACGCTGAATTATCTCCGGCTTAGCGGACGCAGTGCGCAGCAGATCGCGCTGGTGGAGGCCTATGCCAAAGAACAGGGATGGTTTTATACGGCCGGCTCTGCCGAAGCGGAGTACACGCAGTCGATTGCGCTGGATCTTTCCACAGTGGAGCCCAGCGTGGCCGGCCCGCGGCGGCCGCAGGACCGTGTAGCGCTTTCGCATGCCGCCACGAACTTCAAGCAGCAGTTGCCAGGCTTGCTGGGGCCCGAGGCCGGCACGCAAACTCCCCGGCAGACCCTTCGCTGGGAAGGGGAGGGCGGTCATACCTGGTCCAACGGCAACGTCAAGTCCGATCCTGAGAAAGGTCCCTGCACCACGGTCAAGGAGCGCTTTGGCGTGGATGTGGACCCTTATCTCGGTCATGGATCGATCGTGATCGCAGCCATCACCAGTTGCACCAACACGTCGAATCCTTCCGTAATGATTGCCGCGGGGTTGCTGGCGAAAAAGGCCGCGGAAAAGGGATTGAGTGTCCCTCCATGGGTCAAGACTTCGCTGGCTCCGGGCTCTCGCGTGGTGACCGATTACTACGAGAAGGCCGGCCTGTTGCCGGCTCTCGACAAATTGCGTTTCCAGGTTGTGGGCTATGGCTGCACTACGTGCATAGGAAACTCCGGCCCTCTGCCCACGGATGTCTCGAAGGCAATCGACGATCATAAGTTGGTCGCCGTGTCTGTGCTGAGCGGAAACCGGAATTTCGAGGGCCGTATTAACTCCGAAGTACGGGCCAACTACCTCATGTCTCCGCCCCTGGTGGTGGCTTACGCACTCGTGGGCAATATCAACCACAGCTTCGAGACTGATCCGATCGGGAAGGATAAGCAGGGCTCGCCCGTCTATCTGAAGGACATTTGGCCCACGCAGGAAGAAGTCAACCGCACTGTGGCTTCCGCCATTGATTCCGAGATCTTCAAGAAAGAATATGCAACCGTCACGGATGGGGATAAGAACTGGCAGAATCTCAAGTTCCCCACCGGCGATACGTATCAGTGGGAACCCGACTCCACCTATATCCGCAAAGCGCCTTATTTTGACGGTATGCCGGCGAAGCCCTCGCCGGTCGAGGATATTCGCGGCGCGCGGGTCCTGGCGGTGCTGGGAGACAGCGTGACCACGGACCACATTTCCCCGGCAGGCTCGATCAAGCTGAACGGACCTGCCGGTAAATACCTGGTGGAGCATGGAGTCAAACCGGCGGACTTCAATTCCTACGGCTCACGCCGGGGCAATCACGAAGTCATGGTGCGAGGCACCTTTGCCAACGTGCGCCTACGTAACAAGCTGGCGCCGGGAACCGAGGGAGGGGTGACACGTCTGCTGCCCGAAGGCGAGACGATGAGCATTTTTGACGCCTCCGTCAAGTATGCCGAACGCGGAACACCGCTGGTGATTCTCGCGGGCAAGGAGTACGGCTCGGGCTCCTCACGTGACTGGGCGGCCAAGGGACCAAGACTGCTGGGCGTCGGCGCCGTGATTGCACAGAGCTACGAGCGCATCCACCGTTCCAACCTGGTTGGTATGGGAATTTTGCCGCTTCAGTTTGAGAACGGGCAGAGTACGGAGTCTCTCGGGCTGACCGGCGAAGAGGTATTTGACCTGGAAGGCATTCGGCCCATGCTGGACGCGAAATTTGCCAATGGACGCACGCTGGTGGTGAAAGCGACGGACCCGAAAGGGGGCAAGAAGCAATTCAACGCCACGGTACGGATCGATACTCCGCAGGAAATTCTCTATTACGAGAATGGCGGAATTTTGCAGTACGTGCTGCGACAACTAGCCGCCGGCTGAGTTTGGGCGACTAAAACCGGTTGTCTATGGCTTGATTGATGGCGGGCAGAGGGGTCTGCCGTTGGTTCCATAAAGATTTATTGCCGGTTCAGGAAACAGCCGGTCCCTCCACTTCGCTACGCTCCGGTCGGGATGACAATTCTGTGGAGGGGGTAGGGGTTGTCTTCGTGGCAAACCTGTTGAAGAGGGTGGGGAGAAACAGCAGATCTCTCCACTTCGCTACGCTCCGGTCGGGATGACAATTCTGTCGAGGGGGTAGAGGTTGTCTTCGTGGCAAACCTATTGAAGAGGGTGGGGAGAAACCGCAGATCTCTCCACTTCGCTGCGCTCCGGTCGGGATGACAATTCTGTGGAGGGGGTAGGATTCTTTCCCTCCGCGGCTAAAGCCGGCCAGCTGTTGTTGGATTTGACGGCGGGGCTGAAAGCCCCGCCCCTTCAACTTCGCTTCGATCCGTAAGGTAGGCCCTAAGACAGAATTGTCATCGCGAGCCCGCCCCTTCAAAGCCAAAAGTGAAGGTTGAGGCAGTACTCTTCAGCCGAACCTATCCTTTGCTTCCGTCCCACCCGCCCCTAGCGCGCCAGAACGATCAGGCCCCAGGGACCCTTCCCCGCCGGGATCTTCTTGGTCACAGTATCGGTTGCTAAATCAACAACCGAGACATCGTTCGATGGGCCGTTGGCGGAGTAGAGGCTCTTGCCATCCAGGGAAAGCGCAAGGCCCCAGGGGCGCCTTCCCACTTCGACCGAGTTCAGGACGGTATTCGTCTTAGTGTCGACCGTGAATACACTCTTGCCGCGGCCGGTGCTGACGTAAAGCTTTGCCGCGTCCGGCGAAAGCAGGACGTACATGGGCTTGATCATGCCGGGCTTGCCAATTGAAACAGTCTTGATCACCTTGTATTTTTTGGCATCGACCAGCACCACCGTGCCATCGTTCTCGGCATTGATATAGGCTTTCGAGCCGTCGGGGAAAAATGCCACATTCCGCGGCCGATGCCCTACTTTGAAGGTTTTGATGATCTTGCCCGCCGCGGGATCAAGCACAGAAATGGTTCCGGTCTCCTCGGAGGTGACCCAGACATGCTTGCCGTCGGGTGTGACCTTCACGCCTTCGGGCTGGGCGCCCATCTGCAGCGTCTTGACCACGTTCCCCGAGGCAATGTCGATGATGCTGACTGCGGAAACGTCCTCGTTCGAGGTATAGAGCTGCGTGCCGTCCTTGCTGACGTCAAAATTCTCCGGGTCGGAGCCGCCATGAATGGTCCGCAGCACCTTTCTCGAAGCCACATCAAAAACGTCGATTCCATCCGCGCTGTGGTCTGACGGAGGCAGCGTGCTCTCATCCACATCAGGCCCGGCAATGGGCGTTCCGCTCACCGCCACGTAGATCGTCTTGCCATCAGGACTGGCGTGGATGCCTCGCGGGCGCTTGCCCAGCGGTACGGTGGCCACCACGTTATAGTTTCCCGAGTCGATGATGCTCAAATCTCCGGAAACCTCATTGGTGACATAGATCAGCGGCTCGGAGGTTTCGGCCGGCGGCGTTGCCTTTGCGGGTTGTTCGGGAGCTGGGGCCGAGGATTTGCATCCCGCGGAGAAAACTGCCAGAGCTGCTGCAAACAACACACATCCTATCTTGCGCATAAGCTACTCTCCCTTAAACGTGAAATTGGCCTCAACCACGCCGTGCGGAGGCACCGTGATCTGCTGCTCCTGGGTTCCCAGCTTCTCCTGCCAGACACCGAGGGTGTAGGTCCCCGGCGGCAGATTCTTAATGAGAAACTTTCCATCGTCGCCCGAAACGGCGAAGTAAGGATGACTAAGCACGCCGATGTACGCGTGCATCCAACTGTGAATGTTACATTTAACCGGAATCATGATCTCCGGCCTGGTGAACCTGCGGCTGATGGGTGGATCGCCCATGCCTTGACTGTGGTTCCATTCCCGATTGACCTCAGCCATCGGATGGATGTTGTGGGTTACGGGATCGGAGTTGATCACCTGCAAAGTCTGCCCGGTCTGAATGCCCATTACCCGAGGATGGAACCAGCACCCCTTTTGATCAATGACCACCGGATCCGGGGGAACCGCGAAAGTTTTGTCTTCCAGTCCGGATTTGATGTAGACGAATGCGTTGGCGAGGCCACCGCTTTTGCCGACCACCAGAGACTCGTCATGAGCCTTCCCGTGATGCGCCTCGACACAGGCAGGTTCCTCGCTCATGTCAATTGCTTTGGGTGTGGGCCTCCTGCCTTTGAAGCGGATCTCTCCGCTCACCGTCCCGGCGGTATCGGGATCGACTTTGAAATACACCGGGGCGGGTTCGGTCTTAGGCGCAGCCGACGGCTCGGTTTTCGATTTTCCGGAACAACCGGCGAGCAGCGCCATCGCGCAGCCAAGAGTGACGAATCGAATCAACCTCATTTGTCCTTTAGTCCTTCCCGGGCGGTCCCGCGTTCTTGGGCATCTCGCCGGTCAGAGATTGCAGAAATGCAACCAGGTCCGCGCGGTCCTGAGCGGAAAGATGCAACGGCTTGATGTCCCTGTCCAGATTTGGATTCGAATTCCCGCCCCCGGCGTAAAAATCCACCACCGCCTTGAGCGTCTTCAGGCTTCCGTCATGCATGTAGGGAGCGGTGAGTGCAACGTTGCGCAGGCCGGGGGTTTTGAATTTTCCCTTGTCCGCTTCTACTTTCGTCTGATCGAAACGGCCCAGGTCGGTAATCTGCCCTTCACCATTCACGCCTACTCCGATGTTGTGGAAGGTACCGTTCGTAAACAAAGCATAGTGATCCTCGATGGTATGACACACAACGCAGTTGCCCCGCTTAGGATCTCGAAAAATCTCCAGGCCGCGCACCGCGGCAGGACTTAGAGCCTCTTTGTTGCCGCCATATTGATACTGGTCAAAGGGCGAGTTGCCGCTGAGCAGCGTTCGCTCGAAGCTGGCCAGGGATTTCTGGATGAGATCAAGAGTGATCCATCCGGGGCCAAAGGCTTGGGCAAACTCGGCCTTGTATTTCGGATCCTTACGAATCTTGGACACAGAAACGTCGTGAGGCTGATCCATTTCTACCGGGTTGGCAAGGGGAAAAGCCGATTGCGCTTCGAGAGAGCGAGCGCGTCCATCCCAAAACTGAAGCGGGGAGTACGCCGCATTCAAAATTGTGGGAGCATTGCGTACGCCCAGCGCTCCGCCAAAGCCCAGGGCTATGGAGCGCCCGTCGCCAAAGGCCATGTATGGGTTATGACAGGAAGCACAGGACAGGGTGTTGTTTTTGGATAACCGGGGATCGTAGAAGAGCTTGCGGCCTAAGGCAATGGTCTCCCGGGTCGGAGGGTTGTCAGCAGGGATGGGAACCTGGGGCAGCCCCAGCGGAGGCTTGATCGTGACCACTTTCCCAATCGGCTTTTCAGTGCCGGGCCTTCTACATCCGATCGAAAGAAGTATGAAGCCGGCGACGAGAACGATATGTCTACCAGGCAGGCGCAATTTCAATCCCTATTATAGCTGCGCCGGCTGGGTGGAATCGTTGCTCCGGAGTTTCGCAGGAGACGCGCCACTTCGAGTTCCAACAGGAACTGGGGTAGCTCGCCCATCGCACGTTTGAACATTCCCTCTTGTATCTTGGTGTTCACTCTTTTTTTCGTAAGAGCGAAATAGTCTGCAAGAACTTTGAACGAAAAGTAGCGAAGAGGAATATATAGAAGAGCACTCCATGCTGTTTCCCCAGCCAGATTCGATGCAAGAGTTGCCATTTGCGGCAGAATTGCCGTTCCCAGCCGCGGTCACTGGGTCCTCGGCAAGGTCGCGTGAGGACGAACGCGAGGTCATCGGCCTCTTTGAGCAATTTCGCAATCCTCTCCTGCGCTATGTCATATCGCTGGGCCTTTCCGTGCAGGATGGAGAGGAGGTCGTCCAGGAGGTTTTTCTGGCGCTTTTCCGGCACATGCAGTCAGGGAAGCCGCGGCAGAACCTGCGGGGATGGGTCTTTCGCGTAGCGCATAATCTCGGCCTGAAGCTGCGCGCCGCCAACCGAAAGGACGCGTTCAGGCTCGACTTCGGGGAAGCCGAGAGGCAGGCGGATACCAATCCCAATCCCGAGGAACAGGTTGCCAACAGCCAACGCAAACAACGCCTCCAGGCCATCCTGCGTGCTCTGCCGGAGCAGGACCGCTGCTGCCTTTACCTGCGCGCGGAGGGACTCCGTTACCGCGAGATCGCAACCACGCTCGGGGTCTCGCTGGGTACCGTGTCGATTGCGCTGACCCGCTCCCTGGCACGCATGAAGCGCGCCAGCGATGGATGACGCCATGTTAAGAGAATTCCACTTATCGGATGAGGACATCCTGCTGGTTGTTGACGGAGAGGTATCGCGAAGGCGGGCACGGCAAGCGCGTGCACATCTGGCGGCCTGCTGGTTGTGCCGCTCACGTTTGGCTGAGCTCGAAACAACCATAGCTGACTTTATTTCTCTTCATCGAAGCACGCTGGATCCCCTCCTGCCGGAACAGAGGGGTTCCAGTGCATTGCTGAAGGCGCGGTTGGCGGAATTGGCCCGGCCATCCCATGGTCCGGGGCAGCGGTGGCTCGCGTTGTTTAGCGACTTTGCACAACCGGCGCGTACCGCGGCGGCCGTCTGCGCCTTGCTCGTGGTCGGCGTTCTGGCCGGCGTTCTGGCGGGTGTGTTCCTGCTGCGGCAGTCGCGGCTGCACGGGTCGATGTCAGCAGAGCGGTCAGCAGAGCGGTCAGCAGAGCGGCCAGCAGAGCGGCCAGACCCAGGGCCGGCGGCAGCAACAGCACCTGAAGGCGCCCTGATCCCGGACCATGCGCTCACCCCAGGCGCGGTGCGTCCGGTCGCCTTGAGCGACGTATGTTCCATGGCGCATGAGCAGGTGGTGAGCGACGTACCCAATCCCCTGCGTCAGGAAGTCTTCAAAGAATACGGAATCGTCAATCCGCACCCGCAAGATTATGAAATCGACTATCTGATTGCTCCGGGACTGGGCGGCACGGAGGATATCCACAATTTGTGGCCCGAACCCTCGACCTCTTCTGCATGGAATGCCCATGTGAAAGATGCCCTGGAAGAGCGTCTGCATGAGCTTGTCTGTGGCGGCCAGCTTGACCTGCCAACAGCGCAGCAAGCAATCGCCGGTGACTGGATCACCGCCTACAAGAAGTATCTTGGCCGGCCCCATGATGCTTCGGCAACCAATCCTCGCCTCTCCAGATACACGAGCCGTCTGATCGCCATGCTCCCGGCCACGCAACTTGACCTTTACCACCTGGGCTTTGTATCAAATTGACGGCGGGGCTGAAGAGTCTGCGTGCGAACTAACCCTAGCGAGATTTGGTTACGTGATGGGGGGTCAGCAGCGCGCCCAGGATTCCATCCTGGGATATTTTCAGCCGACCCTGCGGGACTGACTCGTTTTTCATAACCGGTCCCAGGATTTCATCCTGGGCTATTTCCAGCCGTCCCTTCGGGACTTAGTGCGCGGTTGACGGCGGGGCTGAAGCCCCAGGGCGCGACTTCAGTCGGGCCGCGAGCACCCACAGTAGCTTCGGACTTTAGCAGTTTCCCCGGCCAGCCACCACGGCAAATGCTTAAGGCACCTTCCCCAGCGCTTCCAGGTATGCCTTGAGGCCGCTGGCGATGATCTGCACCCCAATGCAGAGCAGGATGAACGACGAAAGGCGCATGACCACCGACGTTCCCGATCGGCCCAGCAGGGCCTCGGCCTTTCTGGCATAGAGATAACAAACATAAATAATGGCGCAGATCAGGACGATGCCGCTGATCGCAGCGACCAGAACCCGTGGAGAAAAAAGAGAAGGCTCGTGCAGTTCCTGTGGCAGATGCGCGCCGAGGGTAATGGCAACGGAGATAGACCCAGGGCCGACGGTGATGGGTAGGGTGAAAGGATAGAACGCAGTTTCCAGAATCTGATCGTCCCCGCTGGCGGTCATCTTTTCCTCGCCGTTGCCCTGGTTAAGCAAAGACCATCCGGTGGCAGCGACCACCAAGCCTCCGCCGATCTGGACGGCATAGATGGCGATGCCGAAGAAGGAGAGGACGTGCACTCCCCACAGCAGGGAACAGATCAGGAGAAAGAAACTGTAGATCGCGATTTTTCGCGACAGCAAGCGTTGGGTGGAGGAGGCGGTAGGCCCGACCATATTGGCAAAAATCGCGGCGCTCCCCAAGGGGTTGACAATGGGAAAGAGGGCGGCCACGACGAGTATGGTGGCTTCCACGACGGCGGTTATTTCCTGGCGTACATCGATCACCGGCAACACCCCTTGAAACCCAACGTCAGAATCTTACTATCCGGCCTGTGGCTGCATGATTAGATTGCGGGCCGGACAAAAATGGCCTCATCCAATGAGGCGGCGATGGTGAGGCGGCGATGGTGAGGCGATGGCGTTGTTAGAATCGAAGGTGATGACAGCCATGACTACGAGCGTTTCGCCTGAAGTTCTGAGCCGGTATGAACCGGTGATCGGGCTGGAAGTCCACGTACAGCTGCTGACAGACAGCAAGGCTTTCTGCGGTTGCGCAAACCGGTTCGGCGGCGAGCCGAATACGCATGTGTGCCCGGCATGCCTGGGTCTGCCCGGGTCACTTCCGGTTCTGAATCAACGCGCGGTGGAGTTCGCGGTGCTGGCGGCCATGGCGATCAATTGTGAAGTACGCGAGTACTCAGTTTTTGCCCGCAAGAATTATTTCTACCCTGACTTGCCCAAGGGCTACCAGATTTCGCAGTTTGACAAACCACTCGCGGAAGGGGGATGGATCGAAGTACCTGCCCTCGATGCGGCGGGACGCACCATAACCAAGCGGATAGGCGTAACCCGGCTGCACATGGAAGAAGACGCGGGTAAGAGCATGCACGACGGTTTTCCGGAATCTTCCACCAAGACCTATGTGGATTTGAACCGTTGCGGAACGCCACTCATTGAAATCGTGAGCGAGCCTGATCTGCGCACGCCGGAAGAGGCCTACGAATATTTGACGCGGCTCAAGGAAATTCTCCTTTACACGGGAGTCAGCGACTGCAACATGGAAGAGGGTTCGCTGCGCTGCGACGCAAACGTCAGTGTCAGGCCGCGGGGACAAAAAGCGTTCGGCACCAAGGCTGAGGTCAAGAACGTCAACAGCTTTCGCTTTATTCGAGCTGCGCTAGAGTATGAGATCGAGCGCCAGGTGGAATTGATCGAGGGTGGCGGCCGCGTAGTCCAGGAGACCCGGCTTTGGAACGCGAATGAGGGACGCACTTACACCATGCGCTCCAAAGAGCATGCGCACGACTACCGTTATTTTCCCGAACCAGATCTGCCTCCGCTCCTGGTCTCTTCGCAATGGAAAGATGCTGTGGCGAAGCGGATGCCCGAGCTGCCGGAAGCCAGGCGCAAACGAATGATCGCGGAGTACAGCCTAAGCCTGCAGGATGCGCAGACACTTACCGCGACGCGCGCGATTGCCGACCAGTTTGAGGCGGCCGCCAGGAAAGCCAAGAGCCCGCGACGGATTGCCAATCTGATCCAGAGCGAGTTGATGGGACGGCTTAAAGCGAAAGGCCTGGAGCTCGAGGATTCGCCGATCACCATGGAGGGATTGGTGCAAGCCGCCGACCTTGCCGAAAGCGGAGAGCTTTCCAGTAAGCAGATCAAGGGAATATTCGACATTGCGTTTGAAAAGGGCGAAGACTTTGCCACCGTGTATGAACGGGAGAAGCCGCAGCAGATCAGCGATCCGGCTGCTCTGGTGAAAATGGTCCAGGAAGTCATTGCGGGCAATCCCAAACAGGTGGAGCAGTATCGCGGCGGCAAGAAAACGGTGGCTGCGTTTTTTGTCGGACAAGTGATGCGGTTGTCGAAGGGGCAGGCAAACCCGGCTTTGCTGAACGAGTTGGTCACCCAGCAGTTAGACAGCTTGGGCGCTTTGCAGGGTTGAATGGCGGGGCTTTCCGCCCCGCCATCCAGCGAACACGCTAAACAATAGCCCGCACCACACCACCGTCCACGCGCACAGCGGCTCCGGTAATGGCGGCGGATTTCTCACTGGCCAGGTAAACGGTCATCGAGGCCACTTCCTCCGTGCTGGCAAACCGCTTAATCAAAGAGGACGGCCGAACGGTTGCGAAGAAGTCCTTCTCCACCTCGGCCCTGCTCACGCCTCGTTGCTTGGCCAAGCCTTCCACGAATTCAGAGACCCCTTCCGAATTGGTTGGACCGGCGAGTACGCTGTTGACCGTAACTCCGGTTCCGGCAGCCGACTCCGCCAGACCCCGAGCCACCGCGAGCTGAGCCGTCTTCGTCATTCCGTAGTGAATCATCTCGACTGGGATCTGCAGCGCGGATTCACTGGAAATGAAAAGAATGCGACCCCAGTTGTTCTTCAACATGCCGGGGAGATACTGACGGGATAAACGCACGCCGCTGAGGACATTGACTTCAAAGAAGTGCCGCCACTCCTCATCGGTGATCTGAGCAAAAAGCTTGGCTTCGAAAATCCCCAGGTTGTTGACCAGGATGTCCACTTTCGGCAGCTCACTGAAGAGATCGACGCATCCTTCCACAGTTCCCAGGTCAGCGGTGATGCCCTCGACTGTTCCGTGGTTTTGCTTAGCCTTATCCTTGTGGGCGGTTACGTGTTCGACGGCTTTCTGCACTCTGGCTTGGGTCCGGCCATTGACGTATACCGTGGCGCCTTCCTGGGCCAGGCCGGCGGCGATCGCCAGGCCTATGCCGGCGGTCGATCCGCTAACCAGGGCTGTCTTTCCGATCAACTTCAGATCCATGGCAATTCCCCCTGGTTTATAGATTCATCTTTTTGAATAAGCGACCAGGGATAGCACGCACCAACAACATAATCCAGCGCCAGAACCAGGGTATGTAGGCTACATCGCGCCGGCGCCGGATGGCCCGCACAATGCCCTGGGCAACCTCGTGCGGTGACGCGAAGAGCGCATTCTGGGGCAGGTGCGCGGTCATCGGTGTGGCCACGAACCCGGGCTCCACGGTCAGCACGTTCACCCCATCGCGATCGATCCGGTTACGCAGTCCCTCCAGGAAAATATTGAGCGCACCTTTGGATGCACCGTAAACATAGTTGCTCTTGCGTCCGCGGTCGCCGGCAACCGAAGAGATTACGGCAAGGGTTCCTGCGCGCTGGGCCTGAAAGTAGTTGGCAAGCCAGGTCAACAGGGAAACGGCGACAATAAAGTTGGTGTGCAGAATGCCTGCGGCGATCTCGAAGTCCGCCTCGGCAGCATGCTGATATCCGAGCACGCCATGAGCGATCAGCGCCAAGTCAATGCTACCGAGGCGCTGAACCGCGGCGGCCAGCATCTCGGGGTGGGACGCCGTGTCGTCCAGGTCTACGACCCAGGTGTCGACGGCAAGCGCCCCTCGCGTGAGCAGATCATGGGCGACAGCCGTAAGCCGCTCCCGATTCCGGGCTACCAACATGAAATGGACCCCGGGCCCCGTGAGCAGCCGCATGGTCGCCATGGCAATGCTCGAAGTCGCTCCCACAACCAGGATCCGTGAAGGCAACACAGGATCGCGCTTACTCACGGCCAGTAACCCGTTGCCAGAAGCTGGAACTGAACGCGGGGTCGATGTAGGCCGCCCAGTGCTCCCACTGGGGATAGAACTGCCGGAAATGCTCCCCGCTCATGCAGGCATCCTTGGCGGGATACATGCGTCCCCCGAACTCAGCGGTGATGTCTGCCAGGCGATCGAGAAGGGCAAAGCTGGCTTCGCGGCGGATGGGAAAATCGAGCGCCAGTGTAATGCCGGGCATGGGAAACGACATCGTTCCTGGAGAGGCTACATCGCCGAAAGCTTTGATCACGGCGAGAAACGAAGCCAGCCCGGACGCGGTAATCGCCTGGAGCAGCCGGGTCGTTCCGGCGATGCCGCCTTCCCATGGAAGAACGCACTGGAACTGCAGCAGACCCTGGCGGCCATAGAGTCGATTCCACTGCAGGATTCGGTCCAATGGATAGAAGAAGGGCTCGTAATCGATCACTGCGGATCTCTGTTTGCTCATCTGCCGGTGATAGTAGAGGCTGTTGAACAGTCCTACCGAATTACGGTTGAGGGCAATCGCCGGCAGGTCGAAGGGCAGGGCAAATTTCGTCTTGGCTAAAGGGATAAGCGGGCCAAGGGTTTCATCGTGATCACCCTGCATGAAAATACCGCGGGCGAAATTGCGGCCGCGAGCTACGCAGTCGATCCATGCCACGGTGTATTCGGAATTCGAAGCCGCTTGCGACAGGGCGACAAATTCTTCCAGCCCGAGGAACTTGGTGGTTCGAAGTCGAATGCGGCGAGACACAATGGGACGCAGTTGCAGCTCGGCCCATGTGATCAGGCCAGTCAGACCCATGCCGCCGATGGTGGCGGAGTACCATTCGGCATTCTCGCCAGGGCTGCAAAGGACTGGCGTTCCATCGGAGCGCAGCAGCTCGAAGCATAATATGTGCAGGCCGAAGGTGCCGGCGAGATGATGATTTTTTCCGTGGATGTCGTTGGCAATGGCTCCCCCGACGGTTACGTATTTCGTGCCCGGGCTCACCGGCAGGAACCACCCGCGGGGAACCGCGAAATCGAGGATTTCCGCCAACGAGACTCCCGCTTCGCAGCGAAGCCGTCCGGTTTGAGAATCGAACGAAATCAACCGGTCGAGATGAGGCGTGCGCAAAAGGGTACCGTGCTGCAGCAGGCAAACATCACCATAACTGCGTCCCATTCCCACGGCCAGCATTTTGCTGCCCGAAGGGATGGAAACAGGAAAATCTTCCCTCCAGAAAAGTGGGTAGATGTCGGCGGAATGCTTGGGATAACGGCCCCAGGATTCGAACTGAGGCTGGTCCTTGTGAAGGGACATGGGGGAATGCTTCCTTCTCAGTGAAACTCAATTATGCCAGCGTGATTCTCTCATCATGGGGAAATCAGCAGCCTGGGTACCTCAGAGCGCAGAGTAGGCAACCACGACGATGCCTAACCCGAGCAGCAGGCTCATTCGATCGGTAATCGCGAATACGACCGGGTCTTCATTTAGCAGGCCGCGGGATGCCAGCAGCCAGACACGGCTAACCCACAAGATCAGCAGCGGCGTGACCAGCCACATCCGGTCGGGATGGTGATAAAGGGCCATTACATCGCGGCCATTGATATAGAGGGAGAAGATCACGATAGAGGCATAGGCGCTGGAAGTGCCAAAACTGCGCAACTGCTCGATGTCGCTCAAAAGATAGCCCCTGCTGTTGCTGGGGGTCGCGCCGCGCGCATGCAGATTCTGGAGCTCGCTGAAACGCTTGACCATGGCCAGGCTGAGAAAAAGGAAGATGGAAAAGGCGGCAAGCCAGGGAGAAATGGGGTCGCCGGTCGCCGAAGAGCCGGCCAGCATGCGCACGGTATAGAGGCCCGACAGCACCACGACATCCACCAGCGCAACCCGTTTGAGCAAGAGAGAGTAGGCCAGAGTGGTGGCGAGATAAACAAGCAGGTAAAACAGGAAAGCTCCGGGCAAGAAGGCAGCCGTCATCAAGGCCAGCACGAGCAGAGAAAACGAAATGCCCAGCCCGGTAAACACGGACAGGTCCCCAGCGGCAAAGGGCCGCCGGCGCTTTTGCAGATGGATCCGGTCCGGCTCCAGATCCAGCAGGTCATTGAATATGTAGGTTGCCGACGCCATGAAACAGAAGCACAGGAAGGCGGCAGCCGCCTTAACGGCCGACGTAGCCCGCAGGGAATGGGCCAGCAGCATGGGCAGAAAAACGAGCAGGTTCTTGGCCCATTGATGCACGCGCAGGGCTTTGGCCAGGGCGATCCATGGGCGGGCACGATCCGTAAATTCCCGGCTCATCGTGATATTGCGCCGCCTGAGAGCGCTTTTCAGTCTAAAGTCGGCATTGGCGACCATCGCCTCCCGCGCGCCTTGCAGAAGCGGCAAATCGGGAAGCGCATTGCCGATGTAGTCGAAGCCGACACCGGCAAAGCGCTTTTCCAAATGCTGCAACTTGTTATCCCCGGTGAGGTTAACCGTACCGTCGCTGGCCAACACCTCGGCGAAGATACCGAGGTGGTCTGCCACCTTGCCGGCCAGATTGCGGTCAGCTCCAGTCGCCAGGCAGATCGTGCGGCCTACGGCATGCTCCTCCCTGAGATAGTTCAGCAGCGGGAGGTTATACGGTAGATAGGCAGCATCCAGCATGACCCGGGAAGCCACTTGCGATTTTGTATAAGCCTTCCCCTGCAAGGCCCACAGAGGCACGCGCAAAAAGTCGGCGGGATGGCGGCGGGCCAGAACCATCAGCGAATCGACAAAGGTGTCTGATTTGACCAGGGTCCCGTCGAGATCGACACAGAGTGGCGGCTTCGCCTGGACGGTCAATGGAGCCTGCATCACCTGAAGCTCAGACATCTGTGCAATTCTCCTATCGCTGTGTAATGGCAAAGGAAGACCGCAACGGAAGTCAGCGGAAACGTTGGCCCTTCGGGTAGTGCGGATCTCCGGCCATAGATCGCGGGCCATAGATCGCGATCCACGGCCTATCGACAAGATACGGAAGCCGCCGGGATCCCCAAAGTGGCAATTTCAGTTCCCCTTGAGGATAGCAGAACCGGAAAGTCTGACCGGGGTGGGAAGGAGCGCTTCAGCCTTCCAGGAAGTGCTATGCCTCTGATCGCGCGCTTTTCGGGCGAGTGAAAATATGGCTTTCTAAAGAGGATTCCGTGCCACCGGAGAACCTTTCCCACCCCTCCCCCGTCATATAGGTGCAGGTGAGAGAAATAGCTAAGGGATGATGAAGACTGGCAGTTGCCCGATGATTCACTGGAGTGCTTGGTTCTTGCTGCTGTTGGCACCCTTTTTTGCCGTGGCGGCGTTGCCCGCCCAGGAGACCTCCACCGCGCAAGCGGTAATCACAGCCGTTCCTAAAAACGCGGAAAATACCACGCCCATTCCCCGGCAGACCATCACTGCGTATGAGAATCGCAAACTTCAGGATGTAAGCGGGTGGATTCCCCTGCGCGGGCAACGCGCCGGGCTGCAACTGTTAATACTCCTGGACGACTCCTCACGCGGCACCCTGGGCCTGCAATTAAACGATCTGAGTAAATTCGTGAGCGGGCTGCCACCCACTACGCAGATAGCGATTGGGTATATGCGCAATGGGACCGCCGCCATGGTGCAGAACTTCACCACTGACCATGCCCAGGCTGCGAAGGCGTTTCGCCTGCCCAGCGGCGGTGCCGGCAGCAACGGGAGCCCCTATTTTTGCCTCTCGGACGTGGTCAAGCGTTGGCCGACGGGGGCTAACGTTCGCCGCGAGGTGATTATGGTCACCGACGGCGTCGACCGCTACTCGGGGCGAGGGTTCGATCCGGAAAATCCGTATGTGCGGGCAGCCACCACCGACGCTCAGAAAGCCGGGGTGATCGTTTACTCGATCTATTTTCGCGGAGCGGGACGGCTGGACCGGAGCTTTACGGCCACGGATGGGGGACAGAACTATCTGACCCAGGTCTCCGGCGATACCGGCGGCAAGGTTTACCTGGAGGGCTTCGGCAACCCGGTATCGTTTGCGCCCTTTCTCTCCGATATCCAGCGAAAATTGGAGAACCAGTACGAGCTGAGCTTCGTATCGACAGCTAAGCCGGGGCTGCAGCAGTTACGCGTGAAAACCAGCCAGCCGAATACCAGCCTGCTGTTCCCCGCGCGCGTGCCAGTTGGTGCCGCAACCGCACCTCAGTAAGAAGGAAGAAAGAATGCGATCCACGAAAGTAGCCATTTGGGGTCTGGTTTTTTGTGTGGCGGTATGGATGGCAGCGTGGCCGGAGGCAGCCTCGGCACAAGACGCAGCAGCCAAGCCCGTGACCTTCCTCGGGACCGTGCAGTCGCTCAGCGGCAACAACCTTACGGTCAAGAACGATGCCGGCGCCACCATGCAGGTAACGGTGCAGGATAAGGCGCGCCTGCTGAGGGTGGAACCGGGCCAAAAGTCATTGGCGAATGCAAGCCCCTTCAGTCTTTCAGACCTGCAGGCAGGGGATCGCGTCATGGCGCGCGGAGCAGCCAATGCGGACGGCAAATCGCTGGATGCCACCATGCTGGTGGCGATCAAGAGCGCCGATATTGCGCAGCAACAGGAGAAAGAGCGGGAAGATTGGCAGAAGCGAGGCGCCGGAGGCCTGGTGAAAGCTGTCGATCCGGCTGCGGGAACCGTCAGCATCTCCAGCGGACCGGGAGGTACCCGAACTACCATCGTCCACACCTCTGCCGCGACCGTCATTCGTCGCTATGCTCCGGGGTCGGTCAAGTTTGACCAGGCGGTAAAAAGCACTCTGGACCAGATCAAGCCCGGCGATCAGCTGCGCACTCGGGGCGCGAAGAGCGCCGACGGGTCCACGTTCGAAGCTGAGGAAATTGTCAGCGGGAGTTTCCGGAATCTTGCCGGGGCGATCCAGGCGGTAAACGCAGACGGATCTACCTTTACTTTGGCGGATACCGCAACCAAGAAGCCGGTCACGATCACAGTTACGCCCGACAGTGCGGTAAAGAAGCTGGATCCAGCGGTGGCCCAGCGGATCGCGGCGCGGTTAAGCGGTGGCAACCGCCCTGGTGGATCGGGTTCTCCCTCTGGCGGAGGCGCTTCGGCCGCTGGACCTCCTGCTGGAGGAGCACCGGGGAGTGGGCCGACAGGTGGCCCAGGCGGCGGGCCGGGCGGCGGAGGGCCTGATATCCAGCAGGTCCTGGCCCGCGCTCCTTCCGTAACTCTGAAAGATCTGCAAAAAGGCAACATGGTCATCGTGGTTGCGACAGAAGGCCAATCTCCCGAATCCGCAACCGCCATCACAGTGGTCGCCGGCGTAGAGCCGATGCTCCACGCCTCGGCCAGCGGCAGCCAGGCTATGCTTTCCTCTGCCTGGAACCTGGGCGGCGGGGGCGGTGGAGAGGGCGCGGGAGGCGGAGAAGCACCCCAGTAGAACCGGGCAGTTTTTGCGGTCCGTGCCGAAGTTTAGAAGAGCGCGGACCTTTCTACTTCGTACCCTTCGGGCCGTTCGGATCACGAATTTTTGATCCGTTGATTTGCTTCCTGTAGGCTAAAGATACGGCTTCTTCGAGCGTTGAGTACAACCGTAGTTACATTTACCACTCCCGACATTAAGGACAACCTTGCATCGCTTGCTCGCTCTCTGCCTGATAACTGCGCTCTTTCTTTCCACGGCGCTCAATTCTCTTGCCCAAACCAACACTGGCGCGTTGCGCGGCCAGGTAGCGGATCCCAGCGGCGCAGTGATTCCCCAGGCATCCCTTACGGTGAAATCGGCCGCGGGAGCGGCGCGGACGGCCACCTCCGATGCCGGCGGCCAGTACACAATTCCCGGGCTCTCGCCGGGGCAATACTCGCTGACGGTCCAGGCTCCAGGTTTTTCGCCTTTTACATCCCCCCACGTACAAATTGTCGCGGGACAAACACAACACCTGGATGTTTCGCTTTCCATCCAAATGGAGGAGCAGCAGGTTCAGGTCACCGCGGATACTCCCGGAGTGAGCGTCGACCCTGACAGCAATGTCAGCGCAGTGGTTCTGACGGGCAAAGATCTCGATGCGCTTTCCGACGATCCCGACGAGCTGTCCAACGAGCTGACCGCCCTGGCCGGGCCCGCCGCAGGACCGAGCGGCGGCCAGATTTATATCGATGGATTCACCGGGGGCCAGCTGCCGCCCAAGTCCGCGATACGCGCGATCATCATCAACCAGAATCCCTTCTCGGCCCAGTACGACACGCCGGGATATGGGAGGATAGAAATCCTGACCAAGCCGGGCACGGATAAATTGCATGGTCAGGTTTTTATGAATGCCAACGCTTCGGCATTCAATACGGCCAACCCATTTGCCGGGCATCAGCCGCCGTATCACACCCTGCAGTGGGATGGAAACGTAAGCGGCGCCCTGAGCAAGAGGGCTTCGTTCTTCGTGAGCTTCGACCGGCGGAATGTTCAGGACAACAGCATCGTCAACGCCAACGTGCCGTGGGTGCCGGATCCCGCGACCTGCGAGCCGCTCAATGGAACGGTGACGGAAACCTCGGGTACGCTTTGCAACCTTGCCGTTCCGTCTCCGCAGACACGTATGTGGGTAAGCCCACGCATCGACTATCAGCTCGCGCCCACGCAAACTCTGACCGTTCGGTACAGCTATTTTCAGGAGGACCAGAACAACAGCGGCCTGGGCACGAGCGCATTTGTGCTGCCCAGCCAGGCCTACAATACGCACGAGCACGAGAATCGAATCCAGATCAGCGATAGCCAGGTTTACGGAGCGAAGTTTGTCAACAACACTCGCTTTCAATACGTGCGCGATACCAATGATCAGATACCGCAACAGGTGGCTCCGGCTATCGATGTCCTGCAGAACTTTCAGGGGGGCGGCAGCCCCCTGGGCACAATCCATGACACGCAGCAGGAATTCGAGCTCCAGAATTACGCGTCGCTCTCTTTGTCGAAACACTACCTGCGGTTCGGCGGCCGGCTGCGGAACAACCGGGACCACAATTTCTCCAATGCCAACTTCGAGGGAACGTATACCTATTCGAATCTGAACGATTACACGGCCGGCAAGCCGAGCCAGTATTCCATCACATCGGGAACGCCTACACAGACGGCCAGCGTGACCGACCTGGGCCTTTACGCGGAAGACGACTGGAAGGTGCGTCCCAATTTCACGCTCAGCTATGGACTGCGGTTTGAGACGCAGAACCAGATCAACAACAAGGCGAACTTTGCTCCGCGGGTTGCGGTTTCCTACGGCATTGGCGGCGGCGGCGGCAAGCCTCCCACGACGGTGTTCCGCGCGGGCTACGGAATTTTCTACCACCGCTTCACCTACGATCTGCTGCTGAATGCAAACCGCTACAACCTCAACGGGACGGGGCAGGTACAGAATATCCAATCCGATCCCAATGGACCTCCCGCGGACAGCGCGGAAGAGGAGTCCATCCCGCTACCCACGTTCTATCGCATACAACCGGGACTGAATGCGCCGGCCACCATCGAAACCGGGACCGGCATAGAGCATCAGATCAACAAGAGTGTAAGTGTCTCGGCGACATATTTGTATTCCCGTGGCATTCACCAGCTGTTGTCGCGTAATATCGATGCTCCGTTGCCCGACGGAAGCCGCCCGGCCCTGGGCCTGTGCCCACAAGGGGCCCCGTGCAACATTTACGAGTACGATTCGCTGGCGGTGTTCAAAGAAAACCAGATCTTTCTCAATCTGAATATGGCATATGGCCGGCGGCTGACGTTTACCGGCTTTTACATTTACAGCAAGGCAAACAGCGATACGGGTGGTCCCAGCTATCATCCTTCCAATCAGTACGACATCATGCAGGATTATGGACGGCAATTCTTCGACGTCCGCAACCGGGTGTTTGCCTTCGCCAATTACACGGCGCCGTATGGATTCCGGATCAGTCCCTTTCTCGCCGCCGCTTCCGGTTCGCCTTTCAATGTTCAGCTGAGCCAGGACGTCAATAACGATTCATTCTTCAATGACCGCCCGGTATTTGCTTCTTCCTCCTCCAACCCGGCCAACGTGGATTTGACCAAGTATGGAAACTTCGACATCAGCGCAACGCCCCCTGCCGGATCGCATCTGATTCCGATCAATTACGGCAACGGGCCGGTTCTGTTTTCGATGAACATGCGGGTGGCCAAGAGCTTTGGCGTCGGTCCGAAGGTCGAGGAAGGCAAGGGAGCAGTGACGGGAGGCGGGGGTGGGCCGGGCGGCGGTGGACATGGCATGCCGGGCATGGGGCTGGGTGGAACCGGCGGCGGCTCTCATGGCCCGACCACGCGCGTCGATCGCAAGTACAGCATCACCCTGAGTGCATTTGCTCACAACATTTTCAACGTAGTGAACCTGGCGCCGCCCAACGGAACCCTCGGCGACCCTCCCGATGGGACGACCGGCTCGCCCTTCTTCGGCAAGTCGAACCAGTTGGCGAGTGGATTCTTCTCCCATGGTTCTGCAGTGCGGAACTTCAACTTCCAGGCACTGTTCAACTTCTAGGAGGGCTCCGGGACGGCTGAACACAGGGTCAGGAATTCTCAGCCGCCCCCATCCTTCGTGTTCTTTGCGAAGGATGGGGAAGTATGGGCAGAGTCGTGATTCCGACAGCTGCGTTCGGTTAGAAGTCCACCCTTAGGGCTACCTGCCCGGTGCGATTTCCGGCGTTCTCCGCGGTTTGCGGACCCGTGAGAGCACCGAAGGTAGAACTGTCAATCGCAGTTACAGGTGGAGCAAAGTTGGTGTGGTTCAACACGTTGGTAAAAGTGGATTCAAACCGCGCATGGACCTTCTCCGTAATGACAAATTGCTTGGCTAGCCCCATGCTCACGACAGCGGTCCCGGGCCCCTGCAGAATGCCGACTCCGGCATTGCCAAACCGTCCGGCGCCCTGCGAAGCCGGGGAAAACGCAGCCAGGTTGAAATAGTGCGCCCTCGATTGGGCGGAGTAGAAGTTGGTCGAGACTACATCGGGCCGAGCGATTGCGCCGCGGTTCACAAGATTCGTATTGGACTGGTCGGCGGATCCGCTAATGGTAGGAGTCAGCCAAGGGCCAGTCTGCAAAAGCGTGATGTTAGTCAGGTCCCATCCTCCAAGGAATGCATTTCTGATACCCCCACTATTGAGAAGCGCGCGCCCCTTCCCGAAAGGAAGCTGATAGACGCCGGTTAACAACATCCGGTTGCGGCGAGTGCCCACCACATTGCCAAGATCCCGCCTGATGTTGAAGCGGTCGGCAATGGGCAGGCCGTAGTTGACCTCGCCGGCGAAGGCAGACGGCGCATCTCCCTGGTTGTCTGCCTGGTTATAGGCAAGTGTGTAATTTGCATTGAAGGAAAGCCCGTGCTGCATGCGGTGAGTCGCTTCGAAGACGAACGCATGGTAGTTGGCCTCACCGGCGTTGAATGTGCTGTAAAGCTCGGTCCAGTTCGTGTACGGCGATCTGGGATCCACGAACGGGCTGGCCGCGGTGGTGGTAAAGGGAGTTGTACTTGCCGGGATCTGGTTGAGATCCTCCGTGATGCTCAGCCGGTAGGCATGCATGCCCGTATAGCTCGCGCGGACAGCGAGCGCGCTTGACAGCTCGCGCTCGAGGGTCACGTTCCATTGATTGGCTTGCGGATCTCGATAGTTCGGATCAACTCCCTGGTCCAGGCTTCCTCCGCCGATTTGCGCGCTGGTGGCCGAGGGCGCGGTATTAGGAAACTGTATCAGTGGCGTGTTGGGGCCGGCGGTGTCGGCATTGGCATAAGTATGAAGACTCGATGTCGGATTACCGCTGTTATTGAAGGAAAGCGGGCCCAGGTTGGTCATCGTGAAGACGCCAAACCCCGCGCGGACGACTGTCCTGGTGTCATTAAACGGCCGGTAGGCAATGGAGAAGCGGGGTTGGAAGTTCCCCTTGTAGGCCCTGCGAAGACTCTGGGGCAACCCATCCTGGCCGGCAGTTACATATTTAGTGCAGGGCAGAGCGGTGTTGCCGAGATTGCAGGCGTTGAACGACTGCTGGAAGGCCACGTTCGATGAAGTGAGGTTCTTCTGCTGCAGATAGGCCGCCAGCGCGTTGGGGACGACGATGGAATTATTCCGTTGATCGAAATTGGCCAGGTTACCGCCGTCCTCCTGAAACCCTGGGAGGATCTGCCAGCGTAATCCATAGCTTAGGGTCAGACGGCTGTTGACCTGGTACTCATCCTGGGCAAACAAACCATACTGTGTAGCCGTTCCGCCGACGTCCGGACTGGAAACGGCAAAGTTCAACGTGGTCGGCGCCCCTTCGAGGAAGTCGCCAAAAGCATTACCGGTAAAAGTGGGCTGAAAGATGAAGTAGCCAAAATCATCCGAGGCGAATGCCGGAGCGAAGCTCTCCAGATCGAAGTAGCGCACGCGACGAATATCGAGTCCTGCCTTCCATGTATGACGCCCGCGAGTGTAAGTGAGATTGTCGCTGAACTGCGTGGTCCTGGACTGCGTGATACCGGCCTTGTCTCTTCCTATCGGGGTAAGGCCGGTTCCCGCGCTGAAATTGAACGTGGGAAAGGCATGGGTCAGCGGATGCTGGCTGATATTCACTCCGGCGAGGTCAAGCTCACCCAACGCGGCTGCTCCCTGAATAGGGAAATTGACGCTGGTGGTGACGTTGGTGAAGCCGAAGCGAAACTCGTTCAAGAGCGTGGGCGTAATGGTGTACGTGTGGGAAACCAGCAGGCCTCGATTGTGGACGGAATCGATGTCGTTGGGCAGAAATGGATTGGCATACTCCTCGGTAATGTTTTTGCGGCTAAACCGCGCGTAGGCCGATTGCCTTGCATTGATGGTCTGATCGATGCGCAGGTCGGCGCCATCGGTGCGCGCTGGTGTCGACTGGAAATTGTCGTAGTTATAACCTGATTGGCCGCTCACATTGGGCAGGGGAATATAGCCCAACAGAGCCTTTGCCGTTGGACTGATGGCGGCTGCCGGAATCTGGCCAGGGGCGCCGAACCCGCTCAAGTCCCCGTTGCGCTCCGCTTCGGTTGGGACTTCGAACTGCTGCGCCACCGCGGTGACGCGGCGATTGCCTTCATAATCGGCAAAGAAAAATGTCTTGTCATGGCCGTCGTAAAGATGAGGGAGGATAACGGGACCACCAAGAGAGAAGCCGAAGGTATTGAATTTTTTCGGCGCCTTGCCATTGAATCCATAAGGATCCGCGTCAAGGGCCTGGTTTTGCAGGTACTCGAACAAACTACCGTGGAGCTGATTGGTGCCGTTCCTGGTGGTGAAGGTAACATCGCCGATCTGGGAAAACTCCGCATTGTTATTGTAGGCGGTGACTTTTACTGCTTCAATTCCCTCCTGCGAAGGATAAGCATCCTGCAATGCCCCATTCTGGCGGACGTTTACCGTCGAGATGCCGTCGACGGAAAAGTTGATCATGGAGGAGCTCGCTCCACCGAGCGCAATATTACCGGAGCTATCTGTTTGCACATTCGGGGAGAGCTGGAGCGAACCCAAGGGGCTGGTTGTGGTCGCGCGGTTGTTCAGCGGAAGCTGAGTCATTTCCAGGTTGCTCTTCGAATCCGCCAGGATTCCATTCTCCGTGTTGATCTGTTCGCTGCCGGAAGTAACTTCGACGGTATCGGATTGCGCGGCAATGTTGAGCGCGACCGTCAGCCGTAAGTCCTGGCGAGCCTGCAGGGAGATCCCGGAAACCACCGTATCGGCAAAGCCTGTCTTGCTCGCCTGGAGCGTGTAGTTACCCGCTTTGACATTTTCCAGGACGAAATTGCCTGAATCGTCGGCGGTGACAGCACGGTCTGTGTTCTCGTCGACGCTGTGCAGTTTTATCTCAACGCCTGGAACGGCCGCCCCGGTTGCATCGTGGGTTATGCCCCGTACACTGCCAAACGTGGATTGGCCCCACGCCAGCGAAGCAGGAAATATCAGCAAACAACAAATAAGATGACGAAAACCTCTCATGAAAGTCACGGAATCACCTCTAGCATCGGTACAACCGATGTAGTCAGTGGACCGCGAAAACCGTTGGTAAGGCATAAGGCCGTTCTTAACGGTTTCCTTATGCGCGCGAGGCTATAGTTAGAATCGCGTCGCCAGATCACCATGTTCGCAAGGCCAATGCGCGTCACCGGAGGCAGAATTGCTGCCGGGATTGCGGCTGCCATGCTGATCACTTTGGCTGCCTTCCGGCTGCACTTCAATCTATCGGCGGCTACCTCTGTTCATCTTTTCCTGGTAACTGCGATCGCGCTGCGCTGGGGGTTTCTCGAGGCGAGCCTGGTCTCAATGTGTTCGGTTGCCTGCCTCGATTATTTTTTTACTGATCCGCTGTTCCAGTTTTATATTGCGGACTCCCATAACTGGGTGGCATTGGGCGCCTTCGAGGGTGTCGCGCTGATGGTTGCGCGGCTCTCCGGGCAGGTCAACCGCCATGCCCGCAAGTTGGAACAGCATCAGGCCCAACTGCAGAAACTTTATGAATTAAGCCAGGGCATTCTGCGCTTGGACCGGCAAAGATACTTAGGGGAGCAACTCTCCGATTTGCTGGTATGCACGCTCGGAGCGCGGGGCGTGGCGCTGTGGAACGCGCACGACTGCCGTTTGAGCAAGGCGGGCGAATGCAGCGTTGGAGACGATGAGGTGCGCGCGATTTGCTTTACAGAACGTGCTCGCGAAGAGCCGCAACTGTCCGGGCGAATGCTGCGAGCGGGCAACCGAACGATCGGGTCGCTGGCGATCTGCGGTCACTCGCTGGATGGGCCCACGATCGAGGCGGTAGTCTCGCTCACAGCTGTTGCGATGGAGAGGGCGCGCTCGTTTTCCAGCGAAACCGCCGCGGAGGCGGCCCGGCAGAGCGAGCAGCTCCGTTCGGCAATATTGGACGGCCTGGCGCACGCATTCAAGAGTCCCCTGACCACGATTCTGACGTCGAGCTCCGGCCTGCTGGCGATGAATACACTGTCTGGCGCGGAATGGCGGTTGGCCGCGCTCATCGAGGAGCGCGCGTTTCATCTGAGCGAACTAACGGCGCGTCTGCTTCGTACGGCAAAGCTGGAGCGGGGTGAGATCAAACTGCGTCGTGAGCCGATTGATCTGCCTCGGCTTATCCAAAGCAGCGTGAGCGCGTCGGGGAACGATTTTAGCGGGCATCGCATCGACGTTCGCGCGGCTACGCAGCACAGTCTGGTTTGGGGAGACAAGCAGTTACTGCAAATGGCCCTGTTTCAGCTTTTGGACAATGCCGCGAAGTACAGCAGGCCGGGCTCTTCGATCGAGGTCGATCTTCGGGAAGAGGAGACGGAGACGATTGTGCAGGTACGCAACGAAGGGTCCTTCATTCCGGAAGAGGAGAGAGACAAAGTGTTTCAGCGGTTCTATCGCAGTCCCTATACAGCCGGCAGAATCGCGGGCACCGGAATAGGCCTCTCGGTCGTGAAGCGAATCGCCGAGGCACATGAAGGCCGTACGTGGGTAAACAGCGACCCCGAGAGCGGGACCACTTTCGTCCTCAGCTTGCCCAGAGCGGTGAAGGGAGAGTGAGTTTTTGCAACAGAAGAGCAGGGTGCTGGTGGTGGAAGACGACGACGGGATCCGGCAGAGTCTGTTTGAGACTCTGGGCGCCCTGGGATTCGCGATCGGCGAGGCGCGCAACGGCGAAGAGGCGCTGGTGCGTTTGCGCATGGTCGACTACGATGCCGTTCTGCTCGACATCAATATGCCGGGCATTGGCGGAAAGGAGACGTGCCGGAGGATTTGTCAAGGCTATCCGGGTCTTCCGGTCATTATGCTGACTGTGCGCGACGACGAGGAAGACAAGATAGAGGCCCTCGATGCCGGCGCTTACGATTATGTAACCAAACCTTTTCAGGTTCAGGAGCTGGCGGCCAGGCTGCGCGCCGTCATTCGCCGCTTCCATGCTTCATTTCGAACAGAAAGGGTCTGCGTCATCGGTGACGTCACGTTGGATTCAGGCAGCCGCCGGGTGGAGAAAAGGGGCGAGGTGATTCACCTTGCTCCGAAGCAATACGACACCCTCTCTTATCTCATGGAGCGCGCGGGGTCCCCGATACCTCACGTTCGATTGCTCACTGCCGTGTGGGGACCGCACTATGGCAATGAGCGGGAATACCTGCGCGTGATCATTAACCAACTTCGGAAAAAGATCGAAGACGATCCGGCAAACCCGGCTTATATCCTGACCGAGAACAACATCGGATATCGCTTTCGCAAGGTTTAGTCCCGTGACCTCTAACCCACGACTGACGTCCTGGGCTATTCTCAGCCTTCCCTTTGAGTCTCAGTGCGCGATGAACGGCCGGATTTGTAACTGACAGAACATCTAATTGCGTTCGATCTGGTTTACCAAAGACCGACGGCCGGCTTCTGCCGCCAACAGGTGAATATCGAGACCGGCCATCTCGATTTTTGCGCAGGAGGCGCCAAGGACTTCCCCGTCGGCCTGGACGGCGAGCACAGGATCATAAGCCCGCTCGGGAATGGGGCTGCAGACCACGCAAGTCACGTCACGGTACATTGCCGGCGCATCAGGGGCCTGTTCCCTGTCACGGGCTCCGCCTCCGCGAAATAACCCATCCCAGGAGGCCAGGGCGAGGCGGCCGCGAGAGGTGCCTTGCACCGTGGCCAAACGGAGGAATGGAAAGCTCAGGTCGCCGCCTGGTCTCCAACGATTTAACCCCGCCACACGCACGGCAAGGGCTTCACAAACACGTTCCTGGATAACGGCCCCGCTGGTGGTGGTGATAGCAACGTCAAACGATTGCACCGGATACCTGAGCAGTAATTTGGCTCCCGCGACAAAATAAGCCGCTTTGCCGGTTACGTCTTTTCCGGAACGGCGTGCTTCCGACATCAGGGCGGCATGCATTCCCATGCCGGCAGCCATGGCAAAGAACCAGCTTTGCCGGCCCCCTGGTACGCAGCAGGTGATTTTGCCCAAGGGCACGCGGCAGGCGTGACCGTTCAGGATGCAATGCGCGGCCTGCTCCGCATCCCGCGGGATACCCAGGTTTTGCGCCATCACGTTGCCGGTGCCGAAGGGAATGATGCCGAGAGGCAGCGGGGAGCCGGCCAGCCCTTGTATGACGTCGAAGATAGTGCCGTCACCGCCGCAGACCACAACAGCGTCGTAACCCTGGGTCACGGCATGTTTTGCCTTCGCTCCGGCGGCACGGTTCTCGCCCGTTTCAAGAATATCGAGCACCGCGCCCGACTTGCGAAAAACGTGGGTAACGCGAGCAATCGCCCGTCGCTTGGCCCGCGCTCGCAGCAGGATCGGATTAACCAGGAGCAGAATGCTTTTCATGGCGCGTCAGAATTGCGCCGGCTTCTCCCAGTCGGAGAACACGATCTCGTTTAGAGGCTTGCGCTCGCGGGGAGCCAACTCTTTCTGACGCATGGTATCGGATAGGCTGTTTGGATCACCCAAATAACCGAGAGCCGTAACCGAGCCGAATTCGTAGTCAGAAGGAATGGCAAAGGAAGCCCTCATCTGCTCGCGATCGAACCCCGCCATGTGGTGCGTGTGCAGCCCGCTGGCAGTTGCTTGCAATGCCAGCGTTGCCGTCGCGGCGCCGGTGTCGTGCAGATTGTGGATGTTGGGGCTTCCGTTGTTGCTAAAGGTTTTTTTCGCAAGCGAGACTATCAATACCGGAGCCTGCCCAGCCCAGCGTTGGTTAAATTCGACCAGCGCGTTGAAAATTTTCCGGTAAACGGGGTCGCCTTTACGGCCAACCAGAAATCGCCAGGGCTGCTCGTTGCTCGAAGAAGCAGCCCAACGCGCCGCTTCAAACACCGCCTTGAGCTCAGTGGCGGATACATTCCGATCGGAGAAAGCACGCGGACTCCAGCGGCGAAGATGCAAATCCTCAACGCCAGGCACTGCGGGCGCATGCTTCAATTTCTCTATTTCTTCGGGCGAGGTCGGAGGCAAAAGATCACTCCTGCTGGGTGTCTGGATTTTAGATGAAACGGGAAAACAATAGACGCGGAGAAAAATCGCCTGCTCCCAGGGAGCAGGCGATCCATCTATTCGCGAACACCTTCGACAAACGCCTTGAGCTTGCGTGAGCGGGAAGGATGGCGCAACTTGCGCAGCGCCTTGGCTTCGATCTGCCGGATGCGCTCACGCGTTACCTGAAAGCTCTGACCGACTTCTTCCAGGGTGTGCTCTGAGCCATCCTCCAAGCCGAAGCGCATCTTGATCACACGCTCTTCACGCGGGGTCAAGGTTCGCAGCACCTGCGAGGTGTATTCCTTGAGATTCACGCTGATCACCGCCTCGGAAGGCGAAACCGCCTGGCGATCTTCGATGAAGTCGCCGAGGTGAGAATCTTCTTCCTCGCCGATCGGAGTCTCGAGCGAGATAGGTTCCTGTGCGATCTTGAGCACCTTGCGAACCTTGGCCACCGGGATGTCCATGCGGCGGGCGATCTCTTCGGAAGTGGGTTCCCGCCCGAGCTCCTGGACCAGCTGACGCGAAGTGCGGATCAGCTTGTTGATGGTTTCGATCATGTGCACGGGAATACGAATGGTCCGGGCCTGATCGGCAATCGCGCGGGTGATCGCCTGGCGAATCCACCACGTGGCATAAGTGGAGAATTTGTATCCACGGCGGTATTCGAATTTGTCTACCGCCTTCATCAAGCCGATGTTGCCTTCCTGGATCAAGTCCAGAAACTGCAGACCGCGGTTGGTGTACTTCTTCGCGATGGAAACCACCAGGCGCAGGTTAGCCTCGATCAGCTCACGCTTGGCCTGCTCGGCGTCCATATCGCCCTGGATCATCTCGCGCTGCGTGCGCTTGAGCTCGGCGATCGAAACACCGGCCTCCTGCTCCAGTTTTTCCAGGTCGGTCTTGCAGTTTTTCTGCTGCCGGCGATACTCCTTACGCAGCTCTTCGCTCTTCGACTGGTCATGCTTCTGTTCGAGCGACTTGACTTGCCGCTCGAGCATACGCATGGCGTCGACGGTCTTATTGACCTTGTCCAGCAGGCGCTTGCGCTCCGAGTTGGTGTACTTCAGCTCGCGGACGATGCGCGATACTTCGACCCGCTCGCGGTTCATCATCCATCGGGTCTTGCGATGTTCCCTGGCTTTCGCTTTGGGATTGATGGTCTCGAGCTTTTCGAAAAGCAGAGCCGCTTTTTTCTGGTGTTTGAGGAGAGTGTCCACCCGGCCGATGGTTACTTTGATCCGCGCCTGGAGGATTTCTTCCGTGATCTCTTCCTCGTCGAAGATGACCACTTCCTTGATGTTGCGCACGCCCCGCTTGAGGTCCTCGCCGAGAGCGACGATCTCGCGAATCACGATCGGTGAACGGGAAATGGCTTTGAGTACCCGCAATTGACCGCGCTCGATGCGCTTGGCAATTTCAACTTCGCCTTCACGGGTCAGTAGTGGAACCGTGCCCATCTCGCGCAGGTACATGCGCACGGGGTCATTGGTTTTTTCGAGTGTGCCCGGCGTGAGGTCGAGTTCAACATCCTCGCCCTCCTCACCCTCGCTCTCGAACTTGTCTGCGCCAAACTTAGGACCGCCTTCGAGCACGTCGATGCCCTGGGTCCCGATGGTGGACAACAGATCGTCGAGATCGTCCGGTGAATGCAGATCACCAGGAATAAGATCGTTGACCTCGTTATAGGTCAAGTAACCTTTCTCCTTACCTGCATCAATCAGTTTCTGAATGTCTTCTTCGTACTTGTCTTCGATAGCCAAGCAAATGCTATCCCGTGCCTTATTTTTCGGAGCGGTCCGTGCTTAGAAAGGACAGGGTGCTATGCGAGCCGCTAAGGGCATATTCCGGACGGTTGATAAACCGTTTGGGCAAGTAGACGCACGTCCTTCAAAGAGTTATAGAATATCATGGAACGGAGTGTGCGCTCGCGCGGCTCCCCGTTTGATACCCCGCCTGTCCGACTGTCGATTTTGGGCCACTTTGCGAGCAATAGCCTACATCTTTAGATGTAAATGGCATGGATTTCGTTTCACTTCAGGATCACCGGCAAGCCCCGCTTAAACAGGCTGCGTGAGAACCGATGGTTCCATAAAGATCTATTGCCGGTTCAGTAAACCGCAGATCCCTCCACTACCCCGGATTTCCTGTTGAGGTGGTCGCGCTGGCGAGCTTCATGCGCCTTTCTTTGACGGAAAGGCGCATACGTTGTCGTGTCGGGTGCAGAGTATCAGGAAATCCGGGTTCGGTCGGGACGACAATTTTGTGGTGTAGGCGAAAGCTGTTTTTCCATGAAAGAGCCGGATCGAGGCGAAGTTGAAGGGGCTTTCAAGCCCCGCAAACCTTATGCGTCCGATTCCCTCATTTGGCGGTCTACCTTTAGTTTTTCGGCTACGAATATGGCCAGTTGAGCCAAGTCCCCGCGGCGCTCGGCCTCGGCGATATCGGAGCGTACCCTGCGCTGCAAGGCTTCCAGGTACCGGTATCTGAGGGATTCCAGGGCAGCCTCCACCTCGCGCATTTCGAGTTCGCCTGACTCGCGGAAAAGGGCTTGAGCCAGCAAAGTTCGTTGGGCCGGATCGGGGACGGCCGCCAAGGGTTCGAGGGACCCTCGCTGGCCCAGGAGAGACAAGATCGGGGTGACGCTAAATCCCTCGAAAAACTGGGGTTGATCGTGGAGGGCCTGGAAAACGCGGAGTGCCGAACGGCTGCCGGAAGGGGAAGCCGCGGCCCGCAACAAGACTTTTTCCGATTCTGTCAGGATTTCGCTGCCGGCGGGGCGAAGTTCATCCTTCCGCCTGCGCACCGCGTTGCGCAGGTCTTCCCGGAACAGCGCGGAGTTAATCCCGAACTTCTGGGCCGCGTCAGACTCGAATTCGTCGCGTGCGACGGCATTCGGCATACGCCGGATGTGGGGCAGCAGATAATTGAGTGCCTTGGTTTTACCCTCGGCATCCCGGGTGGGAAAGAGCTGGAGCGCTCTCTCCAGCAGGTACTCGGAATGGCGCTTGGCCTGCTCCACCGCTTCCACATAAGCCCGGATGCCCCGCTCCCGGATGAATCTGTCCGGATCCAGTCCCGCCTCCAGGGTGACGACACGAACGTCGAAGCCCTCTTCCGTCAGAAGAGCAATAGACTTCTCAGCGGCCGTGGCCCCGGCGTTATCCGGATCGAAGTTGATCAACAGCTTTTGCGTGTAGCGGCTGAGCAGCCGCGCCTGCATTTCGGTGAAGGCGGTTCCGCTGGTCGCAAGAACATTGTGGAACCCCGCCATATAAGCGGTAATGCAGTCCATCTGCCCTTCCACCAGTAAGGCAAACTTCCGCTCCCTGATGGATTGCCTCGCCTTGTCGAGATTGAACAGCACGTGTCCTTTTGAATAGAGCGGGGTCTCGGGAGAATTGAGATACTTCGGCCCGGCCTTGTCGTCGCTGTCCAGCGCCCTGGCGGTAAAGGCGATCACTCTTCCAGCCTCATTGTGAATGGGAAAAGTAACTCGCTTGCGGAATCTGGAATAGAGTGACCCGGGTGTGCCATCCTGCTGTTCTTTTGAAGAAAACAGGCCGGAGGTCCGCAGCAGATCGGGTGGGGCGGCACTTTGCAGGCGATCACGCAGGGCGTTAAACGAGTCCGGGGCGTAGCCTATGCGGAATTTGGCGATGGTCTCCGCTGTAACGCCGCGGCTGCTGAGATACTCGCGGGCTCGAGAGCCTTCCGGCGAGCGCAACTGCTCCTGGAACCACGAGGTCGCTAACTCATGCAGTTCGAGCAATTTGCCACGTTGCCGGGTCTCCTCGGCCTCTTCCGGCGAGCTCGCTTCGCGTTTGGGCAAAGGGATGCCGGACTTTTGCGCAACCAGCTTGACGGCTTCGTGAAAGCTGACGTTGTCGAGTTTCTGAACAAAGGAGAAGACATCCCCGCCTTCGCCGCAGCCGAAGCAGTGGTAGAACTGGCGCACCGCGTGGACAGAGAAGGATGCGGTTTTTTCCCCATGAAAGGGGCACAATCCAACGAAACTCTGAGCTCCGGCCTTTTTCAGCGTGATGTAGTCGCCAATGATCTTGACGATGTCCGCCTGCTGCTTTACGAGTTGGGCGAAGTCGGATGCCACAGGGGTTGAACTTTAACAGTAAGCAAAGGACGACTAGGTTGCTATCTGGAAAAGTATTGAGTTGTGTGCGAGAGGGCCTCGTATCCCACCCTTCGCGGAGAACGCAAAGGATGGGGCACCCCGGTCTTCGGGGTTTTCTGCCCTGCTACGAGAAGCCGCGAATCACGTCTTGCGGATGATTGCCCATGTGCCGCAAGGCGCGAAGGCTCAGAGAGTCGCGGCGTTTGGCCAGCCGCTGCCCGTGCTCGTCGCATAGCAGGTCACAGTGGTACCAGGCAGGGGACGGAAGACCAAGCGCCCGGGCCAGCAGGATTTGCCGCGCTGTCGACTTGAGCAGGTCGGCGCCGCGCACGACCTCGGTAATATGCATGGCTGCGTCGTCGACCACCACCGCAAGCTGATAGGAGGGGTGATCGTCCCGGCGCCACACCAGGAAATCACCAAAGTCATTACCCGCGACAAACTGCCTTGGGCCGAGATGCTCATCGTGAAAAACAATGACCTCGCCATCGGGCACGCGGAAACGCCAGTTAGCGCCCCCCGCCACCTCATTCCCAGGCTCGGGCCCAGCCAACGAACGGCAGGTGCCGGGATAAATGCCTTCGTCGTCATGCGGGGCCTGCATCGCCTGGGCGAGGTCCTTGCGTGAGCAGCGACAGGGGTAGAGCCATCCTCCGGCCAGCAGCCGGCGCCACGCATCGCGATAGAAGGCGTATCGCCGGCTTTGCTGGTATGGCCGGTAAGGACCGCCCACGTCTGGTCCTTCTTGCCAGTCGAGGCCGATCCAGCGCAGGTCTTCAAAGATGGCTTCACGAAAATGGGGCTGCGAGCGCTCGGGGTCGAGATCCTCATCGCGGAGGATCAGTGTGCCTTGGGCCGCAAGGGCGCGCTGCTGAGCAATCCAGAAAGTCCGCGCGTGTCCCAGATGAAGATATCCCGTGGGCGAAGGCGCCAGGCGCCCGCGGTAAGCGCTCTTCAAAATAATTCCGGAATGCTGGAAAAGGCAATGCGGGTCGGGGCCGCCGCGCCCGCAAGCAGCATGCTGGCAAAGCACAGCGTGTTGGTCCCGTATTTATCGTTGACCCGATCCATGGTGGTGGAAAGCCGGGTCCGCTTGCCTTCTTCCTCCAAACCGGAAAACAGGCTGAGCGTGTGCAGATGATCGGGAATCAGATCTCCCAGCGTAACGCCGACGAAATACGGTTTTCTTTGCTCCCGGGCCGGCGGGCTTTGCGCCCATAGGCGTTGCAGGCCCTCGACCAGCGTCTGATTATCCTGGCATTCGAGCAGGGCGCAGCTCTGCGCCCAGGGCCGCTGGCGCGCGAAGGAGGCAGGCTGCTGGCCGGCGCCCGCGGAACAACGGATGCTCAGGGTCATATTCGACGCCCAGAGGCGCGCTCTGCGCAGGCGGATTGCGGCCTTGTGGAGGAGCTTGTTGGCCACCGCATAGGCGCCTTCCGGGGTTCGCAGGTCGGGCGGCAAGACATGAGAATGGCCAATCGATTTCTGGTGTTCCAGTTCCGCGTTGCCGAAGTCTTCTCCGCGCAACCAGTGCCAGAGCTTTTCGCCGCCGATGCCGCCCCAAACCGTGTGGAGTTGTTCCCGGTCGAGGGCCAGCAATTTTTCCATAGTCAGGATTCCCTGCTGCTCCAAGCGCTTCTCCATGCGTGCTCCAATGCCGGGCAGGTCGCGGGGAGTCAGTGCCATCAGGGCATCGCGCAAGACGTCAGGAGTGAGGGCCACCAGGCCGTCCGGCTTTTCCATGTCGGAAGCCACCTTGGAAAGATAGCGGTTGGTGGCCAGGCCGATGGAACAGCGAAGGGTGGACCCCGCCTTGCGGCGCACGGCAGCCTTCACCTCGCGCGCCAATTCCAGAGCAGCCAGCAGCGGCCGTTCGCGGCCCAACAACCGGCATGCCATCTCGTCAATCGACATTACCGAAGTGACCGGAAGACAGGATTCGACCGCCTCGACCACGCGATGGTGGTACTCCACGTACAGTTCGTGCCTGGCCTCGACCAGCAGGATGCCCGGGCACATCTGTTTGGCTTCTCCAACCTGGGTTCCGGTGCGAACGCCATACCGTTTGGCCTCATAACTGGCGGCAATGCAGCAGGTAGTGTCTGCCAGCACCGGGACGACAGCCAGGGGACGGTCGCGAAGCTCCGGCCGGAGCTCCTGTTCGACCGACGCAAAATAGGAGTTGAGGTCTACGAACAACCATTGCAGCTGGGGATCACCCGTTCGGAACCTATTGTCCTTCGCGCCCGTCACGTAGGTTACCGTTTTGCTCGTATCAAATTCTTTGTGGCGATGCTATCTTTCTGGCACTGATCGCTTTCGCGCCAAACGGTTGCAGTTCGATGCCGAAACGGAACCGGTAGGCGCAAAATATTTTCTCTCCCGGAAAACCACACCCGGCTTTAATGGTGTCATAAGGTATGGAGTTGCAGCATGCATCCTTTACACTTTCATCAGCTCGTACATTGGTTCAGCGAATTTCAGTCGTACGGCCCGGCGATCCTGGTGACCATCGGCGCCGCCTTGCTGATGGCCTGCGGTATCGGAGCAACCTGTTCGCCGTGTGAGGAAAAGGACGAAGTTTTTCACCGGCAGGTGTTCTAAGGGCCGTACATTTCGCGATCCGCCGTACATTTGCGGTCCGGCCTCCTCCAACTGTTGTCTTCAGACCCCCCTACAGTTAAATCAGAATCTGCTTGCTGCCGCGGCCGGCGTTTGCTTTACTGCACCCCATGCGGGATGCGGAAATCTGGTTGGCACGCTGGCAAAGCGCCGGCCTGTTGGATGAAAAGACTGCGGTTGCTATCCGGGCCTATGAAGAGGCGAATGCCAGGCCCGGCAGCCGGCGGTGGCAGGTTCTGGCGGCTCTCATCCTCGGCGCGATTCTTCTGGGCGCGGGGGTTCTCCTGTTTGTCGCCGCGCATTGGGACGGTGTGTCTCCGCTCGTTCGCATGGTGCTGGTCCTCGCCATGCTCTGCTTCTTCCACGGCCTCGGCCTGCTTACACGCGGCCGCTTCGCAGGGTTTGCGACGGCGATGCACGCAGTGGGCACGATCTCTGCCGGAGCAGCAATTGCCCTGGTCGGCCAAATCTTCAACATGCAGGAGCATTGGCCGGCAGCGGTGATGCTGTGGGCACTCTGCGCCGCCGCCGGATGGGCCCTGCTTCATGACCAATTTCAGCAAACCCTCACGCTCCTGCTGCTGCCGGCATGGATTGTGTGCGAGTGGATGGACCGGTCAAGCGCTTATGGCGGCGCGACGACTTACCTGGGGCGACTCCTCGCGCTCATCGGCACGGTTTATCTCATCGGCTTCCTGCATATCCGAAAGCGCGCCGTCTACTCCATTTTGTTTACGGCGGGCGCATTGATACTGCCTTTCGCGGTGCTTATGTTGTCGAGCGGATGGAGCGAAGCAGGCCAAACTGGTTTGCCTTTCTCTTATCGAGTGTGGGCAGTGGTTCTGATACTGATCACGATTTACGCGGGGTGGTTTCTTGATCGCAGCAGCTTGAGCGCCCTGCTGGTGGTTGCAGCTGTTGTCTGGGCACTTCCCTGGGCGCAAACGAATTTCGTAGAAAACATGCGCGGGCGTACGTGGCGCCACAGCGAGCCGAATACGATCGCCTATTTGCTGGTCGCGGGAATCTGCGCATTTCTGGTCTGGTGGGGCACTCACAAGGCATCCAAGGCATTGGTTAACTATGGCGTGGCTACGTTTGCGCTCACCGTGCTGTGGTTCTACTTCTCGAGCATCATGAACAAGCTGGATCGTTCTTTCGGACTTATCGTTCTTGGCATCCTGTTTCTCGCCGGGGGCTGGATGCTGGAACGCATGCGCCGACGGATTGTGGCCGGTATGCAGAGTGGAGGGGTGGGATGAAGACCATCCGGCCCGGGCTCATTCTCTTGTTTGTCCAGCTATTGCTCGTACTGAGCGTTGCCGGGAAATATCTCTACGAACGGCAAACCCGGCCGCGCGTGTGGACGCGGGCTACGCAGTTCGATCCCAATC
The DNA here is from genome assembly GCA_049800615.1 of Acidobacteriaceae bacterium. Classification (GTDB taxonomy): domain Bacteria; phylum Acidobacteriota; class Terriglobia; order Terriglobales; family Acidobacteriaceae; genus PALSA-350. The sequence goes on from JBARKD010000009.1 coordinate 41,063, forward strand.
TACCTCTAAGAGGCCGGTATCTGGCAATGCGATTGGTGCTGGACGCCTGCGGATTGCCGCGAGACACGCCCGTTCGACGTTATCCGCAGGGCGCATCGTGGGTGTGGCATGTGTCTCTCAGCGCGTCCGAGGGAAAGCTCGTGCCCCAACTGGAGAAGTCGTCGTCATCGCGCAGCGTCGGGACCCTGACGCTCGCGGACGATCGACCTTGCGATCGTGCGATTCTCAGCAGCGAGGAACTTCTTTTTATTTCCGACCGCGCGCAGCTTCCCCTGCCTCTCAAGCCGGGCCAGGATCTTTGGGTAGAGGTAACTGTGCCTGCGAGCGGGCCGCCGCGGCCGATTCGAGTCGCTCTTTCCGGTGCTGACGGCTTCCATCCATTGAATCTGGACTGAGCCTTCAGAGTTTGAGGCGGGGCTTCCCCTTGTCACCCAACTCTATCGAGCCCATCGGATGATCATGATCGTGGGTGAAGAGGACGAGCCATCGCTCCGGGATCGAGCGGCTGAAGAAGCGTTTGCGCTGCTCAATGCAGGTCAGGGGATAGAGGTCGTAGCCCATAACCCAGGTCGGATCCAGATGGGCGCTGGTGGGGATCAGGTCGGAAATGTAGCAGGCCCGCTTCCCCGCGGAATCAAGCATTACCGCCATCAGCTGCGCTGTGTGCCCGGGGAACACTTCCACCGAGACGCCGGGAACAATTTCCTGCGACTCTCCGGCGGATACGTCGAGCAACGTCATCTGCCCGGTTGCGATCAGCGGATCGTAATTGTCGCTGATATAGCTGACGGCGTCGCGCTCCAGCTGTAGATGGCCGTGCTCAACTTCTCCGCGGTGGGCAAAGTAGCGTGCATTGGGAAATGTGGGGACGATGGCGCCATTCTCCTTGCGCGTCGTGTTCCAGCCGCAATGATCGAAGTGCAGGTGAGTATTGATGACCACGTCCACTTCTTCCGGACGGATGGCTGCGGCTTGAAAGCTCTGCATGAGAAGCTGCCGGGAGTCGTAGATGCTGCGCTGCTTCTCAGACAGTTTGTTGCCGATCCCGGTTTCAATGACGACCGTGTGCTTGCCGGTACGCACAACAACGGTATTGGTTCCGAGCACGATCTGGTTGCGCTCGTTGGCGGGCATTCGTTTTTCCCAAAGAGGCTTTGGTACGACCCCGAACATGGCGCCACCATCCAGAAAATAACTGCCGTCGGTGAGGATGGTCAGCTCCAGATCGCCCAGCAGAGTGCGGCCACGCACTAATTCCGTGCTCACTGCGGGGAATCCATCAGGTATCGCTGAAAATGATCCAGGACCCGGGTATAGAGGTGAGTGTTGGCTTCGAGGCCGTCGACGCCGTGGGTCTTGCGTGGAAAAAGTTGCAAATCGTAAGGCAAATCGAAATCGATCATCTTCTGAATAAACTGCACCGTATTGCTGAGGTGCACATTATCATCGCCGGTGCCGTGGACAAGCAGAAGCCGTCCTTTCAGGTTGGCGGCGGCGTTGACGACGGAATCCTCAGAATAGACCTCGGCATTTTGCGCCGGCAGGCCCAGGTAACGCTCCGTGTAGATAGAGTCGTAGTTTTCCCAGTTGGTAACGGGAGCGCCGGCAACACCCGCACGAAAGCGGTCGCTGTGGGTCATGGCAAACAAGGTAAAGGTGCCGCCCCAACTCCATCCCCACCATCCCAGCCGCTTAGGGTCGAGCTGGGGATAGGCGCGCAGAGTC
>JBARKD010000010.1:0-13406 GCA_049800615.1 Acidobacteriaceae bacterium
TCATACCCATCGTCCTTGCAGGGTGATGGCTGAAACGGCATCAACCAGATGGCCGTTATGCCGATACCCTGCAGGTAATCCAACCTGCGCATCAAACCTTGAAAATCGCCGATTCCGTCGCCGTCAGCATCCATGTATGTGGCAACGGACAAGCAATAGATGACGGCGTTCTTGTACCAGAGGTCGTTGATCATGGGGTAATCCGCTTCTGAAGAATCTGAAACAAGGGGTATTGTTGGGATGCAGGAAATGACCTGGTGGCAACGCGCAGTGATTTACGAAGTGTACCCGCGCTCTTTTCAGGATTCGGATGGGGATGGCATCGGGGACCTCAAGGGGATCCTCGAACGTCTCGACTATCTGGTCTCGTTAGGCGTGGATGCCTTGTGGATTACGCCAATCTACCCGTCACCGATGGCAGACTTTGGTTATGATGTTATGGACTATTGCAGCATTGCTCCCATCTTTGGAACGCTCTCCGACTTCGACCGCCTCCTCGCGGAAGTGCATTCCCGTGGTCTCAGGATGATACTCGACTTTGTTCCGAACCACACTTCGGACGAGCACCCCTGGTTTGTCGAAAGCCGCTCTTCGCGCACCAATCCTAAGCGCGATTGGTATCTCTGGCGAGACGAGCCAAACAACTGGCTCAGCAACTTTGGAGGGTCCGCGTGGGAGTACGACGCAACCACATCGCAGTACTATCTGCACTCTTTCCTAAAAGAGCAGCCCGACCTTAACTGGCGCAACCCGGAAGTCCGGACTGCCATGTTCGCCACCTTGCGTTTCTGGCTCGAGCGGGGAGTCGATGGATTCCGCGTCGATGTCATGTGGCTATTAATCAAGGATGATTTATTCCGTGACAACCCTCCAAATCCGGACTACAAACCGGGCGGTCTCGAAAGTCACAAGCTTTTGCCCCTCTACACTTCGAACCGGCCGGAGGTCATTCGAATAGTTGAGGAGATGCGCGCGTTCACCGACGAGTTCCACGATCGCGTTTTGATTGGCGAAATTTACCTGCCCATCGAGCAGCTGGTCACCTACTATGGCCAAGACCTGAAGGGCGCCCAACTGCCCTTCAACTTTCAGCTTCTTCAATGCCCATGGAACGCGGCTTCGTTGGCCCACGTGATTGCTCAATATGACAAGGCGCTTCCCCCCGGAGCATGGCCGAACTGGGTGCTTGGCAATCACGACAACTCGCGTATCGCGACCCGCGTCGGAGAGGCCCAGGCTGGCGTGGCCGCAATGCTTTTGCTCACTCTTCCGGGAACCATCACGATTTACTACGGCGAAGAACTGGGCCTTGAGGATGTCTCCATTGCAAAGAGTCAGGTGCAGGACCCGGCCGAGAAAAATGAACCGGGCATCGGGGCAGGACGCGATCCTGAACGAACCCCCATGCCCTGGGACGATTCCCGGAATGCAGGTTTCACCGCCGGCGTTCCCTGGCTTCCCGTCAACACTGATTACAAGGAGAGGAATGTCTCTGCTCTCGAGGCGAATGTTTCCTCGGCCCTGCACCTCTATCGCCGGCTCATCGCCCTTCGCCGCAGTCACCCCGTGCTTGTCAGCGGAGCTTTGCTGGAGGTTTCCGCAGAGGGTACGCTGCTTCGCTACCAACGAGCAGACAAGAACTCGCAGTGGCTGGTGCTGCTGAATCTTGGCGCTCGGAGCGTGAAGGCGGCTACACCGCCCGGCACGGTCGTCATTTCGACCGTATCCGCGAAACAGGGAACAATCGTCTCAAACCCGACCGCGCTCGATGCGAACGAAGGCCTGATTCTTGACTGCGGGCCATCTTCGATCATTCGGTCGTGAGCCGGCTTGCGTTCATCGATCGAGGATCTTCCGCGATGGCGTCCCTCAGCAGATGTACAAACAAGGAGGCACCGTGTCCGGTGTGATCGAGAGTCGGGTCGTAGATTGTCAATTCCATGCCGGCGCAATTTCGCGCAGACAAAGCTATTCTGAGCACCGCCGCGAGTTCCTGCGGGCTCATCCCGCCTGGGTCAGGGCTGTCTACGGCCGGCATCCATCGCGGATTTAAAACATCAGCATCTACATGGATCCAGAATTTGTTTTCTCCAAAATGGGCGACGGCTTGTTTGGCCACCGCGGACACTCCCCGTTCTCGAGTCATGCCGAGCGGAAATGACAACATGGGAGGCTTCGGCTGAGCGGGAGACGCCTCCCCCGGTTCCGGCAGGCGAAAACCGAATACAACCACATCTTCCGGCTGCACGTATGGTTTGAGGCCATCAATGGAAGTGAGTTCATCCGTTCCCATCCCGGTTACGAATGCGAGATCCATCCCCGCGACTCCGCCGCTTTGCGAGGTCGCGGCAGTCAGCAGATCGGTGTGACCATCGATGAACAGCAGTCCAAAACGGCCTCGCCGCTTGAGAGCCAACGCACTTCCCAGAAGAATGCTGCAATCGCCACCGAGAACCAGCGGGAAGCGAGATTGATCCAACAGATCGCCGACGCGCTCGGCCAGTTCGAGGGAGTAGCGTCGAATGGATGCCGCGTTGCGAAGGCCGGTTTGCGGATCGAGGTTTGGATCGTAAGGCGGAGGCGCAACCACTCCAGCATCCACGGCACGCAGTTGCGCGAGAAGCCCCTGTCTGAAAAGGGCCGCGGGCAGCTCGCGGACCCCCGGTTCGCGTCCCGGAGCCGGCGGTTTAAGGCCCAGATTCGATGGTGCGGACAAGACAGAGATGCGGCGAAGCTCACCAGGTTTATGGTTCATATCTGCTCTCGTTCAGTCCCCGTTGGCTCCTGGTTCGCTTCGCCCAGGCTATTCACGATTGATACGAAGATCGCAGAGCACACCGATCAACGATGCCGCCCACCAATAGATGTTGTGCTCGCGGACCATCCGCCGCATTCGACGCATACGATCGGTCATCTGCGATGTGTCCATCTCCAGGGCCTCGGCAATGGCTTCGCCCGCACGATGAACATCGTAAGGGTTGATGATAAGGGCGTCCGTCAGTTCCCGGGCGGCGCCGGTGAAACGGCTCAGAATCAGGACGCCTCGCTCGTCATCCCGCGAGGCCACATATTCCTTGGCAACCAGGTTCATGCCGTCGTGCAGCGATGTGACCATGCAAAGGTGCGCGGCGCGGTAAAAGCGATCGACTTCTTCGTGGCTGTGCTGGCGGTTCAGAAAAACGATTGGCTTCCATCGTCCGCGGCGGAAACGGTCGTTGATCCGGTTGCCTTCGTTCTCAACTTCGCGTTGAAAATCTGCATAACGCTGGATATGGCTGCGCGAAGGGGCGCCAATCTGAACAAAGGTGAACTTCTCCTGATACCGTGGATGGCGTTCGAGGAAGGACTCAACCGCTTGAAATCGTTCCAGGATCCCCTTGGTGTAATCTACGCGATCGACGCCGACGCCGAGAAAAGAGGCATCAATCCCCAGCTCGGCGCACAGCGCGCTCCTTATATCCGAGGAGGTATCGCCGGCTTGCGAAGGCTGCTCGTCCAGCAACTCGACGCTGATCGGAAAAGGAAGCACCATCGACCAATGAGCCATCCGTTTGACAGCAAAATGATCCCAGTCCACGCGCGCTTCGAGTGTACGGTCAACGGTATTGAGAAAGTTGTTGCAATGCGCTTGCACGTGAAAACCGAGAAGATCGGCGCCGAGCAAGCCATCCAGGAGCTCCTGCTGCCAGGGGCAAATGCTGAATGACTCCGGGTTGGGCCAGGGGATGTGCCAGAAGATCGCCACCCGGGCATTCGGAACCCGCTCCTTGATCATGCGCGGCAGAAGCGCAAAGTGATAATCCTGGATGAGCACAACCGGGCTTTCCTGGTCGCCGATTTCCTGCGCAAGAGCATCGGCAAAGCGCGCGTTTACCTGCGTATAGTAGTCCCAGTCGGACTTGCGAAAGGTTGGACGGGTGTGCGCCATGTGACACAGCGGCCACAACCCCTCGTTGGCGAAGCCGTAATAAAAGCCTTCTTCTTCCTGCGCACTGATCCAAACCCGGCGGAGTGTATAGCGAGGATCGTCAGGAGGAACCTGCAGGCGATCATGGTCGTCGACGGTCTCCGCGTCGGCGTCTCCACTCCCTTGCGCAATCCAGGTTCCGTTGCATGCGCAGAGAATTGGCCCAATGGCTGTCACCAGTCCGCTTGCCGGGACAGTAATCTTTATGCGCTCTCCGTCCCGCGAGTGTACGTAAGGTTCGCGATTCGATACCACGAACAGATTGCTGCCATCGAGCTTGGTGCGTACGTAATCTGCGAGACGCTGCGCCGTCCACATGGATTCGTTGGTATTGCGCAATCTCGCTTCAATCTCCGCAGCCGCGCGGGCCTGCCTGACGGTTTCCGCCAAGGGAGCCATCTCGCGGGCCAGAGGCAGCAGGAATTCCAGATCTTTTCGTGTAGGTTCCGATACGTGTTTTCCTGTGCGCAGAGTCTTCATCCACTGCGCGGCGCGCGCGATGGGTCCGGTAAAGCTCCAGCGCACGATGAGAAGGGTAATTCCTACAATCACCAGGACCTGCGCAGCAATGTGGACAAACGCCCTGCTCCACAATCGGAATATCTGCGCGCGGATATAGCCGGCGTCATACAGCAGGACCATGCCTCCGGCGACGTGCCCATCGGCAGCGTGCAGGGGAGCGGCCAAAGCAAAGAGACGGCGAAAGCCCAAACGAACGTAGGTTGTGATTGGCCGGTTTTCCCTTAGAGCCTGGGCCAACGCAGGCAGTTTCTCCGGGGCGGGCCCTGCAAGCCCGGAAACGATAAGAGGGAAGTACTCCCGATCGTAGACACTCACGCCGAGCAAGTGATCGCGATTGTTGAATCGCTGGAGGAACCTGTCAAATCCGGGACGGTCGCCATCCTGCAGATAAGACTCGCCGGTCGCTGCAAGGCTTTCACCGAAAGAGACGACCTTCCGCTCCAGCTCGCTCCGCAAATCATCTTTTGCCTCGCGTAACTGGTACCAGGAGGACACCAGGGACACAAGCGTCACACCGAGGATCAGGCCCACAATCAAACGGACACTCAGGAGTCTCATAGCTCTACCCCGCCTCGGTGGCCCGGTTGGGCGTCAACCAGCGTCCATGAGATAACTCGCGGGCATTCCCGGAAAGTAGGTTTAAAGCGAATGCGGCCATCCCTTACAGGATACTGCCCGGGTGTAAACTGCGAAGCATGCTGCCGCTTCGTGAGCTTGATGCGGCGGGATGGGAAATCCCGGATCTTACGGTGACCGGCGAGGAATATGCATTGGCCACTTCGGCCACAATCAGGCTTACCCAACAGGTCAAGGCCGGCGGATGCGCGAGCAAGCTTCCACCCGGATTGCTGGCAGCAGTCCTGGGCAGGCTGCCAAGGCAGACCGATGCCAATCTTCTGGTTGGATTTGAAACTTCGGATGACGCGGGCATTTACCGCATCGCGCCGAATCTGGCCCTTGTTCAGACCGTAGATTTCTTCACCCCGCTGGTGGACGATCCGTTCACCTTTGGTCTGATTGCGGCGACCAACGCGCTTAGCGACGTGTATGCCATGGGTGGACGGCCCGTCACCGCTCTCTCCCTGGTGTGTTTTCCCCAGGATGGAGATCTTGATGTTCTCGAGGCGATCCTTCGCGGGGGAATGGCCAAACTAGGCGAGGCCGGATGCGTGGTTGCGGGCGGGCACAGCGTGCGCGACCCGGAAATCAAATTTGGTTTCGCGGTCACTGGCCTGATCGATCCTGACCGTGTGCTGAGAAATGCCGGTGCCCAGGAGGGCGACGATCTTATCCTGACCAAGGCAATCGGCACGGGAGTGATCACTACCGCCTTGAAGCAGGGAAAGGCGGAGCCGGCGTGGGTCTCGGAGGCGATTCGTTCCATGACCACGCTCAATCGTCGCGCAGCAGAAGTCGTGGCCGGAACGGACGAGGTGCACGCGATGACCGATGTAACCGGCTTTGGTCTGTTGGGTCACGCGCGTGAATTAGCCTTGGGCAGCGGCATGCGCATTGAGCTCCTCGTCGACCAGGTACCGCGAATCGGAGGCGCTCTCGATGCCATCGCGCGTGGCGCGATTCCCGCCGGCCTGTTGGCTAATCGTGAGTTTGCCGAGTGCGTCACAGCGGATGCACCGGGTGCTCATATTGCTGACGATGTGCGTGCTTTACTCTATGACCCGCAAACCGCGGGTGGGCTGCTAATATCTGTTGCCGCAAGCGTCTCCGGCGCGCTGCAGCAGTCTTTGCGCGATGCAGGCGTAGCGGCAACAAAGATTGGTCGCGTCCTCGGCCCTTACACCTCCGGCACCGGAGAACCTGCGATCCTGCTGCGGTAAGGCGAACCGATCGAGAACCCTGCGCATGAAAGATCCCATCACCGAGCGCAATTTGTACCGGCTGCTTCCTTCGCTCCATGACTTGCTGTCGACAACCAGCTTCGCTGCGCTGCTCCAGACCGAGCCGCGAGGCGCGGTCATCTCCGCGGCACATGCCGTCCTGGCTCGCTTGAAGCAGGAGATTGCCAACGAACAGCACACTCCGGCAAGCCTGGAGAAGGAGGTGGCCTGGATGCACGTTGCGGTTGCCAGGCAAATTGCTGACTCGGCGCGTTATCGCCTGCGCAGGGTCATCAATGCCACGGGGGTGATTTTGCATACGAACATGGGCAGGGCGCCGCTGAGCGCCTCGGCGGTGGCGCACATCGTCGAAACGGCAAGCGGATATTCCAATCTCGAACTTGATCTCGAATCAGGGGAGCGCAGCCGGCGCGACGTCCATGTGGAGGAACTCCTTCTGCGAGTTTTAGCGGGCCAGGGCGATCGAACCACTGCACTGTCCGCAATTGTCGTGAACAATTGCGCTGCCGCGACATTCCTGGCTCTGAATACGCTCGCGGAAGGTGGGGAAGTGATCGTTTCACGCGGGGAGTTGGTCGAGATCGGCGGCGGCTTCCGAATCCCCGAGATTCTCGCCAAATCCGGCGCGATTCTGCGCGAGGTGGGCACCACCAACCGCACTCGCGTGGCCGACTATGAACGGGCAATCTCGCCCGCAACCCGGCTCATCCTGCGTGTCCACCAATCGAATTTCAGCATACAGGGTTTCGTTGAGCGGGCAGCGCTTGGCGATCTTGTTTTGCTCGGCAAGCGCTCAAACATCCCCGTATTTAACGATCAGGGAACTGGCTTGATCGGCTCATTCGAAACCCTGGGCATTGCTTCAGAGCCGGCCTTGCCTGCCAGTCTGCGTGAGGGCTGCGACTTAGTTGCGGCCAGCGGAGACAAATTACTCGGCGGGCCGCAATGCGGCCTGCTGGTCGGGACAAAGGAGCTGGTGCAGAGCATCCGTAAGAACCCCCTGTTCCGGACCTATCGCGTAGATAAGCTGACTTACGCGGCGCTGGAAGCGACACTGATGGACTACGCGTCCGAAAACGAATCCAACCTGCCGGTGCAGAAAATGCTAAAGGCCGAGGCGAGTGAGATTTTCGCGCGATGTGAATGGATCAGCCGTCAGCTCAACGGTGCGGAATTGTCCGCGGAGGCTGTGCCGGTCGAAAGCCTGGTCGGTGGCGGGACCGCGCCGACAGCCCGGCTGCAGAGCGCAGCCGTCTCCCTCGCTCACGCAAGATTGCAACCACAGCAGCTTCTTTTGGCTCTTCGCCGGCTCGAGCCCCCGGTGATCGGCCGCATTCACGAAGATAGCGTGCTGCTGGACCTCCGCACCGTCGAGCCGGAATTCGATCAGACTCTCGCCTTGCTGTTGGGGCGAATCGCCTCCGGCGCGGCCACCGCGGGCTCATAGTGCGCCTGTTGCGTTTTTCCTGTTGAACATGACGCCGCCGGTCAAGTCTGTGGTTATCGGAACAGCGGGTCACATCGACCACGGCAAGACTGCGCTGGTTCGCGCCCTTACCGGCATCGATGCCGATCGTCTGCCGGAAGAGAAGCGGCGCGGCATCACGATCGATCTTGGCTTCGCCTTTCTCGAGGCGCAGTCCTCGGCCGGCTCTCCGCTCAGAATCAGCTTTGTCGATGTACCGGGTCACAGCCTCTTCATTCACAACATGCTTGCCGGAGCCGGATGCATCGGAGCCGCGATGCTGGTCATCTCCGCTGAAGAGGGAGTGAAGCCGCAAACCGTGGAGCATCTTGCGATCTGTCAGTTGCTCGGCGTTCGCACCGGGCTGACCGTTATCACCAAGATCGATGCCGTTGCGTCCAGCCGGATCGCCGAGGTCGAGCTTGAGGTGAAGAAATTTCTTCGCGGTAGCTTTCTTGGTGATGGCCGCGCGGAAGTTCTCGCCGTGAGCGCCTTCACCGGACAGAATCTTGCCGATCTTCGGCAAAAGCTCGTCAGGCTGGCTGAAGAGGCGGAGGATAGCGATTTGGAGCATGTGCCCCGGCTGCCCATCGACAGGGCGTTTGTGATGAAAGGGTTCGGCACGGTGGTTACCGGAACTTTGCTTGCGGGCAAGTTCTCTACCGGACAATCGCTCTCACTGGAACCAGGGGAAAGCATTGTGCGCGTGCGTGGGATGCAGACGCATGGGCGCGCAGAAGAGCTTGTCGTCGGCGGCTCGCGCGTGGCGCTGAACCTGGCAGGTGTTGAGGTATCGGAGGTGAGCCGCGGGCAGACGCTTGTGCCCAGCGGAACCCTCACCGCGGTCAGCTCGATCGACGTCGAAGCCTGGTTGCTGCCTGGAGCATCGCCGGTGAAGCACGGATCGCAGGTTCACTTCCACGCTTTTACTTCCAACACGGTGGCCGATGCGTTGATCTATGGTGAAGGGAAGCCGGGTGAAGGGAAACCGGGTGGAGGAAAATTTGAGGCTGGTTCGCGCAGGCTGCTGCGCATCAAACTCCGCAACCCTATCCTCCTCACCGCGGGGGATCCTTTCGTGCTGCGGCAGGTTTCGCCGCCGGCAACGATTGGCGGGGGCCGGGTATTGGACGCGACCCCGCTGCCGAGATTGCGCAAAATACAAACGATAGAATGGCTGGAGAAATTGCGTGGCGCGACCCCGGAAGAGCGGGTTTTCCTGCGCATCGCGCGCCGCGGTTCCCAAGGGCTTTCGCGGCAGCGTCTGACTGGGGAGACTGGCCTGTCCCAGGAAGCTGCCCAGCGCGTCTTGCAACAGCTGATCGCCAGTCACGAGATCGTTAAGGTCTCCGGCGAGATTCTGGTGGATCGCGTGGCGCTTGAGACAGCCTTTGAGGCCATCCGCGGAGTATTGGGCAAGCACGCGAACGGCCTCAAACGGTCCGAGCTCAGGAACCGCACTTCGCTGCGTCCGGAGATCTTCGACTTCTCCCTGGACCATCTTGTCGGCGCCGGCCGGCTGAACCTTAACGGCGAGCTGGTTTCTTCCCTGCAAACAGGCAAGGCCTCAATCGCGCCTGACCCTGCCCTGGCTGCGGTTACGGCCATTTATCGCCAGGCTGGTCTATTCGCTCCCCTCGTTTCCGAAGTTGCGGCTAGCATGAAACGCAAAGAAGCGGAGATCCGTGCGCTGATCACTTTGCTCCTTCGCAAAAAGGTTCTGGTGCCGATGGGAAGCGAGAATCTCTTTATTCACCAGGAGGCGCTTGCCCGATTGCGCTCTGAAATAAGCGAACTCCACGGACAGATGCTCGACGTCGCCCGATTTAAGGAGATGACCGGCTTGTCCAGAAAATATGCCATCCCGCTGCTGGAGTATCTTGACCGTCAAAGCATCACCCGCAAGTTGGGAGACCAGCGCCTGGTGCTTTGATCGGCTGCAAAGCGTGCCTCGGTATGCTAGTCTTTGGTCATCCTAGTCTTTAGCCAACAATGACAGATACAAAAACCAAGATCAAGGTGATTGAGGACGCGGAAGCGGCCGGTGATGTTGCCAAGGTTTATGACGAATGGCGTGCCCAGTCCGGACGCCAGAAAATGCCCGGCATTCTGAAATGCTTCAGTCATCGTCCTGATTTTTTGCGTGAAGTCATGAGCTTCAGCAATACGGTCCATTTCTCCGAGGGACATCTCACTCGCAGGACAAAAGAAGCGATTGCCAGCTGGGTCTCCTGGCTGAATCGCTGTCCGTATTGACTCGACTCCCACGCTTACTTCCTGCGGGTCCAGGGAGCAGAAGAGAAGACAGTCCAGGCGCTGGTGGCCGGAAACCTCGAGGACGCGGGACTCGACCCCGCGCACCGCGCGCTGCTCGAATACGTCGCCAAAGTGACTGAAGCGGCCTATCGGACGACTCCGGAAGATGTGGAGGTTTTGCGCCGCCACGGTTGGACGGAACCCCAGATCGGCGAGGCGGTCTATATCACAGCCATGTTCGCTTTTTTCAACCGGGTGGCTGATGCGTTCGGCGTTCCCGCGCAGGGTTATCTGGAGATGAACAAGCCGACCGGGTGAGTCATTAACCCAGTGCCTCGCGCCAATCTCCATCTTTTGATGGATGCGCCTGTCAGCCTGCGCGGGATAGAGTGCCCATATCTCAACCCAGGTAGGATTTCTTATCGTGGCCGCCGGCGAAGTTTGCACCAAAAAGCGCTTGCAGTATTTCCTCCCGGGTTCGTGCCTGTTTCTGGTCAGCCTGTCTGCCTTGGCGTTCTCTCTGTACCCGATCTACGTCATTCGTCCCTTTCGCGAACAAAAACCGGCCCCCTTGCAGCACGCCCTTTGGGTAGTCATGCATGACAGGGCAATTTTGTTGGTCGTCTTTCTCCTGCTCGCGATCTGCGCGTCATTTGTTTGGCGGCGCGCCGGCTGGGTCGCCCGGTGGCTGCTGCTGATGCCGGCCACGGGGATCGCTCTGCTCGCTGCCGCCGCCGCGTGGGTCAACCCCTACGAGCAACTAATGTTTCATGGCTTTGGAGAACCGCGCTACGTCACCATCCAACAGGCTAAGATCGACGCGAAAGACATGGTCATCACGGTTACGTTGGGTGGCGAGAGCCGGGCGTATCCCATTCGCGAGATGGGGTATCACCACGTCATCAACGATCGGCTGCATCAATTGCCCATTGTCGTTACGTATTGAACGCTGTGCCACACGGGTCTGGTCTGGACCCGCAGCGTACAAGGGCGTGACCTGCACTTTCATCTTGCCGGCATAAACAACCAGAACTTCCTGATGCGCGATGAGGAGACCGGCAGCTTCTGGCAGCAGATCACCGGAACTGCGATTGCCGGACCTCTCAAGGGTGAGAAGCTAACCCTGATGCCGCAGGACGAACTTACCTTTGGGCTCTGGAAACAGGAGCAGCCAAACGGCACGGTTCTGGCGCCTTTGCCGCGCGATGCCGCCAACTACGAGAAAGCAACGTGGGAAAGCGAAATCGCCAAGCTGCCGACCGTGATTCACGCCACCAAAGGAACACTTCCCGACCGGGAAATAATCCTCGGCGTGACGATGAATGGGGCCGCGCGCGCATTTCCATTGAGCAAGCTGACGGTCCAATCCCCTGTGCTCATTGACGATGTTGGGGGCGAACCGGCCATGTTTGTGCTTGGCCCGGATGGAAAGGCCGTGCGCGCGTTCTCGCGTGAGGCGGGTGGTAGCACGCTCGAGTTTTATGGCCGCAGCGGCGCGAATCCCGGCGATTCCTGGGTACTTCTGGATTCCAACACGCTCAGCGACTGGAACTTTGAAGGATGCGCTGTTTCTGGAGCGATGAAAGGACAGTGCCTGCGGCGAATCGATGCGCTCAAAGACTTCTGGTTTGACTGGCAACACTACCATCCGGACAGCACGATCTATCGTCATTGATCGGTATTCAGTCGGATCCGTGCGGGCGGGCAACTTGATACATTTGGGCCGCGATGCGCTCAAGGAGAGCATAGCGATCGGTTCCGACGTCGTACACATTGAAGTGGGAACGTCCGGGCAGAAAGGTAAACTGGGCATGTCCACCCAGGCGATCGAGCGTTGCCTGCAAACTGTGTGCTGCTCCGTCCAGATAAAAGGTGTCGTCAGTGCCGACAAAGAGGTGAATCTTGCCCTGAAGATCGGGGCCGATCGTTTTCCAGTTATCGTCCAGCCGTTGCACGATGTCGTAGTGCGCGCGCCAATAGGCGGCCACCCGCGGATCAATGACGCCCGTTGTGCGATCGAAAAGTGGCAAAGGCCGCCCGTCCTTGCCGCGTGGTGAAAACACCCATTCAAAAGAAGCCAATTGGCCACCATAGGGGCCAATCACCGATTCGAGCCCGGCCAGATCCTTCATGGTGGTGCGCGGTTGACCGTGATCCCGAATCATCGGATGCAAGGTTCCGTCCGGCCTCCTGTACATATTTGCGTTCGGCGCATAAATGTCGACGGTGCTGAAGTAGTGAAAGTCACTTGGATCCGGTGATGTCGACCACGTGCCGCCGAAGATCTCTGGATATCGCGTCTGCAGCCACAATGTCGCCCAGCCACCCGACGAATGTCCCTGCAGGAACCTTCCCGACGGACGTGAATCCATCCGGTACTTTTTCTCGAGAAGAGGAATGAGCTCTGTCGTCAGCGCTGTGCCCCATGGGCCATTGTTGACTGAGTCGGCGAATTCGTGTGTACCGGTCGGGCTACTTTCGTCGAGGAGCACCCAGATCATCTCCGGCATCCGGCCACGCTTCGTTCGGTCATAGAGGATGGGCGCAACACTCCCCCGCAGTTCGTCCAGTGAGCCCCCGAAACCGTGGGTGAAATACACAGTCGGGTATCGCCGGCTCGGATGGATTGCGTATCCAGGCGGCAGCAGCACCCACCCGCGCATATGAATGTCGCGCCCCCAATAGCTGGTTAAGACCGGGCTCACAAAATCCACGGGTTCGAGAGCCGAACGCACATCGGGACGTCTCGCCAGCGCGTCCGGCGGATCCGGAACCAGCTGGCTCAGAGCAACCCGGAGTGTGAAATCAGGGGCTACCGGCGCGGTCACGTCTATTGGCGCACTGATCAAATCTCCGGCCACCCGGCCAGCATAGTTGTAAGTGCGATCAACGTCCAAGACAGCTTGTAGGCGATACTTCCCGGCAGGGGCTTGGGAAAACGGTCGGGGAAAGACAACATCGTCCACGTCGACATCGACCGAGTCACCCCCGACCAGATGTGGAACCTCTTTTGCCGCTACATAGACACTGTCTGGCGACATCATGTTCATGTCGACAGAGTCGGAGTCTTTTGTACCGGCGCCGGCAGGCGCCATGAAGATGAGCATCCGTCCGGATGTTTCTTGAGAAAGCTGCTTTTCGAGCGTGACCCGGACCCATGCATGGCTGTGCGCTCCCGTTTGCGCAAAAAGGGTGAATGCCGCACAAAGAATCGCGAGCAGAAGTCTATATCGCCCGCGCGGATTGGTTGATGCGGCCGGCGTCATTGGTGTTGGTGGACTCACGAATGGTCGTCTCGTTAAGGATTTCCTGTCGAATTTTACCCTCAGCGGCTGAA
>JBARKD010000011.1:0-2621 GCA_049800615.1 Acidobacteriaceae bacterium
TCGTGAGCTGCCGCGGCCACGGCCGCCTCCGGCGACGCTGGAACGTGCACCTTCGGCTTGACTGCATAGACGGTGAACGGATAACCGCAAATGGCATTCACTGCGTCGTACTCCGCGATCTGAACAATTGCACTCTCAACAGAGCCCTGCTGTGGCGACTTGCCGCCAACGACTGCGATGCTGTTGTCAGCCACTGCATTCCATAACACAACAGCATTCGTACCTAACGCCGGGTGCTCCGATTCGAGACCGCTGTGGCACGGTGGTGCACCGTCCCTCTGCGCGAAGGCCATGGTGGCTGTCAAAACGGTCCAAAGAAAGGCGTAGCCGATCCTCGTCTTTCTCATTGTTTCCTCCTCGACGACTATTTAGGAACTCGGACGACCGGAGTGGACTCGAGCGGCGACTTCCACCGAGGAGAGTAGTGTGACTAGGGAGCCGAGGAAAGCCCAAAATGTGAACTACGAACCTTGTCACGGAGTTGTAGCGTACCTGAAGGAACGTCACAGACTGTAACAATCGATGACTTCAATCACGAAGGGCCCATGGATTCTAACGCCTGTGCTGGATATGCCTTAGGGACAAGGGACGAGAGGGACGAGTGACGAGGGACGAGTTTACTCGATCCCCAAGATCCGCATTACTTCCGAACACGAAACCCGTTGACATCCATGATAGGTAAAAGTCAATTGGGAAACGTAGATTCCCCTTGACTCGGCGGGGCGGGTTCTCCGAGCGGGCAGATAGTTGGTGTCGCGAACTGTCCTCGACCCTTTTAGAAAAGCAGAGAGCAGGACAGACGGACAGTGTGTCCTGCTCTTCTTCGTCCTGTTTTTCCTCGCGCTCCAGCTTTCTTCCAACTTCGACTGACCCTCAGCGCTGATGATCTTGCGGTACTCATCGACGAACAGACCGATGCTGATGCCGTGCAGTTTCGTACCCGGCCTTTTGAGAATTTTCAATATCATCTTGCTGAAGGCGGTGCGACGCTTCTGAGACCAGCAATCGTGCCGGCAATCTCTCTAATGAGACGCTAGGGAAACGCGGGGACGGGACGCTACTGCTGCTGGGACCTGTCGGCTTGGGTGCGGTCCCAGTCTGTCCTGCTCTTCCCCTCACTTGCCACGCCGTTGCGCGATTGCCGCCAGGCCTCCAGTTCCCCGCTGTACGCGTACACAGTCCCTGGTTCACATTTTGGGCTTTCCCCGGCACGCTAGTCACCCTACTCTCCTGGGTGGAAGTCGCCGGTCGAGTCCACTCCGATCGGCCAGAGTTCTGAAATCGTCGATGAGGAGGAAAAAGATGAGAAAGATGACGATCGGCTCGCGCTTCTCGTGGAGCAACCGGTGAACCGGCATTCCCTCACGCTGCTCCCAGCGCCGGACCGTCTTTTCGCTGCGCTCGAACCAGGACGCGATTTGTGCAGGTCCACCACTCTCAACGATGCGGCCAAGTCAAAGGTTCCGTATCAGCCATTGAACAGAAGGAGAAAAAAGATGCCAAGGCGATTCAGCATCTACTCCGCAAAAACCGCAGCCATCCTCGTTCTCGGAAGCGCAGGACTCGCATTCACGGCTTACGCACAAGCCTGTGGCGAACCGCACGGCCAGCTTGGAGCGGCTGCTGCCCTCGCACTGCCTGCGCCCCAACTGGAGGCTCAGTCCAGCGCGTCGCTTTCCACGGCTCAGCTCACATCATCCGTTGTGCGGGCCTATCAGCTGTGGAGCCAGGAACAGCCAAAGGCAGCCATCGCGATTCTTGAGCCGTTGTTGCGGGCGGGCTCCCGGTTCGATGACGCACGAGACGCGGGTGTGGCCTGGAATATTTTGGGGCATTCCTACCTCGACCTGGACCGCTATGCAGAGGCGAAGCAGGGCTACCAACATGCGATTGACATACTGCGACCCATTGCATCGGCCCGAGCTCAGTATGGCTCGGCGCTCGACAGCATGGGCATGCTCGAAGTTTCTTTGGGGCAACAGGATGAGGCGAAGACGATGTGCGAGAAAGCGAGACAGATCTATGCGGAGCTCGGAGATTTCGCCGGGGTGGCAAGCACATCCATCAATCTCGCGGTGATTGCCCTGGGCCGGAACGACTTCAAAGCGGCGCGACGATTTCTGCAGACGGCAATCCAGGCGCAACCTGAAAGGGCAATGAAAGTTGACGACCTTGCCGCCATGGACGTGGTGAAGAGTAAATTGGCGTTGCATGTTGGCAATGGCGAGGAGGCTGTCGCCATGGCGCAACACGGGATCGATTTGTGGACACAGGCTCATGGGCCTGGGTACTTCATGCTGTCCAATGGATATCTTTTGCGTGCGCTGGCGCTTGTGCATTCCGGAGACTATGTGCCGGCGATTCGAGACGCGCAACATGCCCTGAGGATTGTCGAGGCAGTCAACGGCCGGGAAACGGTTGACTTTTTGAGCGCCAAGATAGTGTATGCGGGGATCCTTCGAGCATCGGGAGCGAAGCAGGAAGGGTCTCGCATGGCCAAAGAGGCCGGCAACGCACTGGCAGACTTGGAGCGGCGGCAGTGCACCCGATGTACGATCGATGCCAGCGGGTTCAGATAAAGGAGGCGACAGACGGGACGATATGGGGACGATATGGGACAG
>JBARKD010000012.1:0-3985 GCA_049800615.1 Acidobacteriaceae bacterium
TGATGAAGATCCAGCTCAAGCGCGTATGCCGACGCGACGCTCGAGGACTTGGAAGACTTCTCACGGGTCGTCTCTGTCGTCGCCGCGTCACGTCGAATTTCTTTCTGCGCGCGCGCTTGATCGACCCGGATTTGCTGTTCCTCCCGGGTAATCCGTCCGTCATCGCGAGTGGGTAAAGTCTCCTTTGCGAAACGCGGGCTTTCCACTTGCAAGCGATTCAGCTTCGATCGTAGTTCCTGGAGCTGCTCTTGCGTGTCCTGAACATCCGGGTACCGGTCGGTGTAACGTTGCCGCAGTTCGATCAAGCGAGCTTCGGCGTCCTTGATTTGCTGCTGAATCGCCTTTGCCGCGGATGTTTCCGGTAAAGGAACAGAGACCGGCGCCGCGGACGATCCCACGCGCCCTTGATCGCTGGTTTGTCTTTGCTGCTCCAGCACGCTCAGTTTCTTCTTATCCTCGGGCAGGGAAGGGCGGCGTAGGGAGATGCCCGGTCCTTCGTCCATTGCCGGCTCCTGCCAGCGCGCCGCCCACCACTTCAGCTCCGATTGGCTGTCTTCCAGCTGGCGCTCGGTCGTCGCCGAAAGCAAGTCTGCCGCGCTCGGCTTCAAGCTTTGAGCCAATGCGTTGGCCACTTTGATCACCGTGGCCCTCTCCGAGCTGAAGTAGGTTACGCGGACTTCGCCGGTGTTGTTCGTGCCCCGCCCGACAGCTTGAAGAGAAATTCTGGAACGCATATACCGGATGGCGCTCGCTTCCCCGCGCGTCCGAACCATCTCCGGATAAAGCTGTATTTGCTCCATGATCGCCGCCAACCGCTCGTCGTCGAGCTTGCTGCGTGCCACATCCACCGCACTGGCGCGAGCCTGCTCCGTACTCGGCGAGATCAGCTGCACAATTGCCGAGGCGGAGTACTGCCGTGCCCATAGAGCAAAGAGAAAAACTACGAGCAAAACAATGCCTGCCACTTCTAGGAGCTCGTAGATACTTGTCGGATCCCTTTGGATACGAGGGCCGCCAAACATACCTTACTCCTTGTCACCTGCGGGTTAGTGACGAGAAAAAAGAGGCCGCTGACGCTGGTTGGGTGACCACCATAAGGTAACCGCCACCAGGCTCTGACGATCGGAAATCTGTGCGGAAGCCGGCAAGGCGAGCGCCGCACCTCCATGGACCTCAAAGTGACGAACCGCGATGTCTTGATAAAACCACGGACCGAGCCGACAGGCAACCGCAAGCTCGCTGAAGTTTCCTTGGTAGGAGTGGTTCGTTCGCGGATCCAGCCCGTAGAGAGCCGCGCCCGTCAGGCGGATGCTGGAGCCGGGTGTGAAAGCGTATTTCACTCCCGCGCCGAAAGTATTCAGGAGAGCCGTCTGCACCACAATACCCGCGCTTAAAGCCCGGCTTGCAGTCATGTAGAAATCTGCATGCGGCTTCAACGGCACATACAGTGCTGCATCGCCGAGAAACTGTGGCGATTTTCCGCAGGCGGCCGAAGCTTCACTAATGCCCCCTAAAACATTCACCGAGCCGTGGTCACCCCACTGCAGCACGCCTTGCAAGCCGGCCCCTCCGAGGGAACAGTCCAAAGCTCCCGTCTGGTGTGCGCCGTTCCCATATACCCCGAACGCGACATTACGGCTCACAGAATGCACGTATGCGGCTCGCCCTCCGACCGTCTGCACAGTAACTCCGTCGTCGGAGAAATATTGCAATGTGTGGGCTGCGGAGATGTCCCAATTGGTGCGCCGCGAGCTCTCGTAGCGGAGGCTGCCGTCCTCCTGCTCGTGGGTCATGTTGCCCGAGTGCAGCCCGAATGCCACTGTATCCGGTACTGGCGCTTCCGCGTTACCCACCGTGGTATAGTCCAGCGGCGCAAAGGTACGAAATGTATCATTGCCATAGGTGTTAGCGGCGCTTGCTTGCCAGCTCCATCTAGCACTCAAGTCTCCCAACCCTCTCACCGCTGCCCGATTCAAGTAGACGCGGTTGGCGCCGTCGACGCTGTTGAGTTGGAAGTCGCCAAGCCCTCCGCCGTCCTCCAACATAAACTGCCACCGTCTCCGCGCTACAAGGCCCGAAAGCGCCCCCAGGCCACCGTAGGCCTGGCCGGTGGTGTTGGTCGCGAAGTTTGTTCCTGCCGTGGCGGCTAGCGCGAACGTGAATGCCGGGCCGAGCTCCCCCTTCTGGCCCCCAAAGGTTCGATTCCCTGCGATCGCTCCCCCTTCCGCCAGGTTAATGGGGTTAGCGTGATCGACGGGACGGATATTCGCCCAACACGGCCGTTGCACCGAATCCTGCTGCAGCGCGTCTGCCAAGGCATCACCGCAATCGCTGAGCGTGTCCGCCGGGGGAGTATGGGACGCAATTTGCATCTTCTGTGCTTGTGTTCTCACCATGAAAAAGCTAGCGAGCGACAGACTCGCCGCCAGACCGACCATCATCTTGAGCCACTTCGTACGCAGGCTGATCATGGAACCACCACCGTGTCTCCAGGAATAAGTTGCACGTTCTCTTCCAAATGCTGGCCCTGTAGCACTTTCTGATAGTCGACCCGGGTCTTCTCCCGATTGTCTGGATGCAACACATAGACTGCTTTCTTTTTGGCAAATTCCGTGGGTCCGCCGGCGTGTGCAATCAGCTGGATGACGTTAATCGAACCGATCATGGGGTACGCACCAGGATGCTGCACCTCGCCGGTGATATACACCAGCCGGCTGTGAATTTCCTGCACGATGACGGAGACTCGTGGATGCTTCACCAAGGCAAGGAGCTTTTGAGCCAGCGTCTCCTCCGCCTCGTGAGGAGTCAACCCGATTAGTGAGATATCAGGGACTAATGGCATCGAAATTTTGCCGTCCGGGCGCACCACCAGGCTCTCTGCAAATTGAGGCTCCTGCCACACCGAGATCTGTAACACGTCTCCGGGGCCGATTACATAGTCGGAGGCAAGTAGAACCGGAGTACGAGGGCTCAGCAATTTCTGCGCAACATTGGGTGTTGCGGATGCACTCTGCACCTCTCCGGAAGCTGCAGGCTGGCTTTGGCCCGAGACGCTAGCGATCGCAAAGGCTGCAACCATAGTCAGAAGCACAATTCCACCAGTGCTGTAAGTCCAATTCACGTCGAAGAGTTTTGTGCAGGAGCTTTGTCGGGAGAAACATCTCTTTTGTTCATGATCGTTCACCTGGAAGACATTAGCCTTGCAACAGCGCTAGGACCGTGCGGATTATTGATTTCCATTTCGTCCACCGAGCCAAGCCGTCTAGGCTTAATATTTCCGGATCCTTCTGCGCCCGTTCAACTTCAAATACTCTTCGGCGTCGGTGACAGGCCTACCGGCGGAACCTAGCTTAGGTTCATTCATGTCCCTTAAATCTTCCTGAAATCGACATTAAAACCGGTTCATGTGCATGGATAGAGATGATTGCAACAGCCCCACATATAGAGAGACACTCTCAGGCCTACGGTCCGATGGTGGGGATTAACGGTCTGAGCCCATTTGCTTCTGGTCCAAAAGGGCTGGCGCGGCTCTCGGCAATGCGTGGGGCAGGACAGGTGAACGGACCATGGCCGGACCCGTCCTGGAGCATCGGGTTCAAGGCTACACCTTTGCTCGGAGTCTTCGAATTCATGGAACATCCGCAACCGTATCGCTCACACGGCTATCGTGGGACAGATAAGCTATCTGTTTGCACGGCGAAGAGCGGTGGAAGAGCGGACGCTGCGACGGAAGTGAGGGGGTGTTTCGTAAATCTGGATAAAATTCGGCCGCTTTCAGCGGCGGCGGCCCAAGTGGCCTTTTGCGAGAGGAAGTGGCAGCCTGAAGGAGCTGGCTGTGCCGGGAACGGTATCGGGGACGGCGCCGGCCATGGCGGGAACGCGGTTCATCTCTTCCAAGGGGATGAGGGGGTTGGCAGGGCTGGGTTGGTTCCGCTGCCTGTTGCGCTCGAGGGGGGAAGAAGGCTCTGGTTCGAGGACCTCCCGC
>JBARKD010000013.1:0-2713 GCA_049800615.1 Acidobacteriaceae bacterium
AGGCCGGTATATTGCGGGAACGAATCCATCAGGCCGCTGTGGAAGGCGAGCTGCTCTTCGGTGTATCCGTGATTCTGGTCGGCGGTGGCCGCCTGCGCAGGGCCCAGGCGAAAGGGATTCACAGCGAAACTCCGATTTACTTTTACGTTCAGAAAATTTGGGTTGCGCTGCAGCAGCGGTTCCGTCAAGCCATTTACCCGGGGTGTTCCCGCAAGCGCCTTGAACGGCGTCTCGTGGGGCGGGTTGAGCGCATTGGGATAAGTTGCGAAGTAGTGATCGAAGGAGACATTCTCGTCAAAGATCACCACCAGATGCTTGATTGGGGTTGCCGTCGGGCTGCTCACGTTATTGGCAGTCTTCTGTTGTGCCAGGCCCGGCATCAAACCACCGGTCAATGTCTCAGCCAGGGTCGCAGCCAGGCACGCTGCGGCAAGCATTCTCATGCGCTTTCCTTAAGTAGGGGCAACCGCATACTTCGTCCGCTTCTCACATTACCACGCAGGTTAGCCGGGACACGCTAGATGCTGGCGCGGTGACGCACTTCGCGGGGTGGGCTCGAGTACAGGGTCTTCCAAGCTCTTCTCAGCTGTCGTGTTGACCCGAATCCGGCACGCTGCGATACGCTCTCCATGTCCATACTGGTTTGAGAAAGCAGTTCACGGGCAATGGCAACGCGTACGCGGTTGCGATAATCCGTAATGCTCATCCCAGTGTTTTCGTGGAACAATCGCGTCAGGTGACGGCTGCTGACTCCGGAACTGCGGGCGAGGGATCTCAGCGTCGCTGCTCTTGCGGGGTTTCCAGCAATCACGTCTTGCAATCGGTGTAATCCCCATCGGCATTTAGAAAACCAACCGGACACTCGTGATGCTGTCACCGCATTGCCCTACAAACATCACCCAAGAGAGGAGTATTATTTTTATGTCGCGATGTTCTACGGGTCCTCCCTGTCGCGCTTTGAGACAGCTTGTGCCCGTTGGGTCTTTTCATCGGGAGTGGAGCGCTGTCCCTCCCAGCAAGGAAACGCACAGCGCATCGTCAGGTTCTCTTCGCTGCAATGGCGATCTCCGGGAACTTAATCGCACCCCGCTCCGTCACTGAAGAGGAGGAAAGCATGTCAGACCAAAAGCTACCGCCAAAAGGGCAGGAGGAACCCAAATCCGCGTCCCCGGCCGGGGGCGGCATCACCCGCCGCGGCTTTCTCAAAGGCGCTGGTGTCACCGCCGCCGGAACCGCGCTGCTCGAGGGCGTGCAGTCCTTTCACAGCCAGGCACTAGCCGCCACGCGCAGCGATGTGAAGGAATACGGCACTGAACCTGTGGCGATTAAATTGCACATCAATGGCAAGGAGCACACGTTATCTGTCGAACCGCGCACCACCCTGGCGGATGCCCTGCGTATCCAGGCGGGCATGACCGGCACCAAAGTCAGTTGCGACCGTGGCGCCTGCTCCAGCTGTACCGTATGGCTCGATAAGGTGCCCGTCAACAGCTGCATGACGCTGGCCCTCGACGCGGTCGGTCACCACGTCACCACCATCGAAGGCCTCTCGTCCGGCGACCAGTTGCATCCCGTACAGGCTGCCTTCGTCCGTCATGACGCCATGCAGTGCGGTTTCTGTACGCCGGGTATGGTCATGAGCTGCGCCTCGCTGCTCGAGAACAACCCCCATCCCACTGAAGCCGACGTGCGCTACGCCGTCTCCGGCAACATTTGCCGCTGCGGCACTTACCCCAAAGTTTTCGCCGCCACCCTCGACGCAGCCAACCAGATGACCAGCAAGGCGTAGGAGAAACCACCATGGCGACCGACACCACACGTCTCGTTCCTGACACACTGTTCGCGGCTGCTGCTGACGCTTCCGGCGCGGCGGAGAAGACTGTCAGTATGCCCATTGGCGTCCCCGGCTATACCCTGCATGAGGAGCAGCGCACGATACCGGCCTCTCAGCCGCCGGTGCTGCCAATCAACAAAGATCTCGACTACATCGGCAAGTCGCCCGAGCGTTGGGATGGCCATGCCAAGGTCACCGGCCGAGCCCGCTATACCGCTGACGTGCAGCTGCCGGGGATGCTCTACGCCAGCTTCGTCAACGCCACAGTGCCGCACGCAAAGATTCTCTCCATCGACACTTCCGCGGCCGAAAGCTTTCCCGGGGTGAAAGGCGTGTATGTGATCGAAACGCTGCTCGGCGCCGCCGTACTGCGCAACCCGGCGCTCGATGCTTCGAAATACCCCATCGTGCGCTATGCCGGGCAGCCGGTTGCCGCTGTCGCCGCCGCCACTCCCCAGGCAGCGGAAGAAGCCGCAGCCAAGGTTAAGGTGCAGTACGAAGCCATGCCTTTCGTTGTCGATATGGACAAGGCTCGGGAAGCCAACGCACCTCAGGTCTTCCCCGGACCGGCCGATCAGGCCGCAACCGCGGGAGGAGGAGGAAGCGCGCACGGTATTCCCCAAACAGGCAATGTTCACGGGCCTTCGGTACGCAAACACGGCGACGCCGAGCAGGGATTCAAAGACGCCCACGTGGTCGTGGATACCCATCACTACACCCAGGTGCAGACCCATTCCGCGCTGGAAACGCACGGCGTGGTCGCCGACTGGAAGCCCGAGCTGCTCACCGTATACGCCTCCACCCAGGGAATCGCCAGCGTCCGCGAGGAATTGGCCGCCTATTTCTGTTTGCCCAAATCGCAGGTGCGGGTCATCACCG
>JBARKD010000014.1:0-2127 GCA_049800615.1 Acidobacteriaceae bacterium
CTCTTCAGCCCCGCCGTCAATTTGAAGAGAAGAGCGGGGCTTCAGCCGCCGAGGGCAAAATTTTCCACCCACTGCACTCGATTGAAACGCAAGCCTCCCCTTTGTCATTCCGAGCGCAGCCGAGGAATCTGCAGTTTTCGTAAATCAGCCACAGAATTGTCATTGCCGTCCCTACGGGACTGGATCGGTTCGGGCCTCCTGAATCTCTGCGACTGGCCCCTAGCTGGAGGCTTTTCCCTCTCCCTCCGTGATGGTGATGTATTTGTCGATGCGTAGATCTGCGAACTTTTCTGTTTTCCCGCTGGGCTCCGGCCACTTGACCTCGACCCAATCGATGCTGGTGCGGACGCCCAGGCCGAGCACCATGCGGGGATCGTGCGACGACAAGTAGCTGCTTCCGCCGATTTTTGTGCGGGTACGCTTGAGATCTCCAGCCTGATAGGTAATTCGGGCGCCGACCGCGTCGCGGTTTGCCTTTTTCCCTACCAGCTTGATTCCCAGCCAGTGGTGGTCTTTCGCGGCGTTATTACGCAACAGCAGCGGCGCGGCGTCGTTGACGGAAATCAGTACATCGACCGCGCCGTCATTATCAAAGTCGCCGATGGCCAAGCCGCGGGAGGAGAGATTCCTGGCGAACAGCGGCCCGCTCTCCGCGCTCACGTTGCGCAGGGTCTTGCCATCGTTGTGAAACAGCATCAGCGGCTCCTGGTAAGTCACGTCTTTCTGCATGGTGTCAATCAGATCGTCAGGATTTCCGTTGGCCAGGAAGAGGTCGAGATTGCCGTCGTTATCGTAATCGAAGAACTTGAGACCCCACCCGCTCATCAGGCGGGTCGCTGCGCCGATTCCATTGGCGTTAGCCTGATCGTCAAATGTTTCGTCGTGGTTGTTCTGATAAAGGGAAAATCTTTCGTGGTCGATGTTGGCGACGAACAGGTCCATCCAACCGTCGTTATTCATGTCTGCCGCATCGACCCCCATGCCCGAGCGGGCGCGGCCGTTCTCGCTGAAACCTACGCCGGCCAGCGCGGCGATCTCATCGAACTTGCCCTGGCCACGATTCATGTAAAGAAAGTTTTGCACGGTATCGTTGGCCACGAAGAGATCCATCCTGCCGTCGTTGTTCAGGTCCGCGGCGACGACGCCCCAGGCCTTTCCCAGATGCTTGGCGATGCCGGAGGATTGGCTGACGTCGGTGAAAGTGCCATCACCGTTGTTGTGGAAGAGCCAACTGGCGGAGGGTTTATACAGCGTGGGGATGCAGTAGCCGGGCTTGTTGTAAGCAGTGCACGGTAGATTTTTTTCCTTGCTGAACTGGGCGAAGTTGCAGACAAACAGATCCAGGCGTCCGTCGTTGTCGTAATCGAACCATACAGCGCTTGAGGCCCATCCCGGGGCAGCCACACCCGCTTTTTCGGTCACGTCGGAAAAGGTTCCGTCACCGTTGTTGTGATACAGGATGCTTTTTCCATATTGCGTCACATAGAGATCGGGGAAACCGTCACCGTCATAGTCACCTACTGTGATTCCCTGGCCGTAGCCCCCGGCGGCAACTCCAGCTTTTTCGGTAACGTCGGTGAAGGTTCCATCGCGATTGTTGCGGTAGAGCGCGTTGCGCAAGGGCGGATCGGGATTATAGAAGTCACACTTGCCGCTGTTCACGAGATAAATGTCCATCCATCCGTCATTGTCGTAATCGAGGAAGGCGCAACCTGCCCCGGTGGTTTCCGGCAGATATTTTTGCGGCGACCTGCCGGCGGTGTGCACC
Organism: Acidobacteriaceae bacterium; assembly: GCA_049800615.1. Lineage (GTDB taxonomy): Bacteria > Acidobacteriota > Terriglobia > Terriglobales > Acidobacteriaceae > PALSA-350. The sequence continues at coordinate 1,769 of JBARKD010000014.1, forward strand.
CAGGCGATGCGGCTAGCGGATGCCGGCACTTCTGCGAAGGGATAAAGCGCAGCGGCACGCGCGGAGCGGGGTAATGCGGCACATACACCCGAGCCGGCAATAGTCCACAAGAAGCGGCGGCGGGAGAACCCTCTCATCACTGCTGAGGCTGGGCTCCCGGTCCGGCTGGGGTAGTCTTTTGCTGCAGGGCAAACTCACGATCAGCCTCTTCTTTGCGTCCGGTACGCGCATACGCGGTGGCGAGACTGTAGTGTCCGGCAGGATTCGCGGGTTGCAACTTGACCGCCTTCTCGAGAGGAGGAACAGCGTCCGCATAGTTCTTTTGCGCCAGCAGCGACATGCCCAGCCCGAGGTAGGCG